>JBBIVC010000034.1:0-13914 GCA_037439905.1 Thermoflexus sp. | reverse complement strand
GCGATGACAATGACGCGGCCGATACTCCCTCGCCCGCCGCTTCGCCCACCACCAGCACCGGGGGCTCGCCCTCGCCGGCCGCTTCGGCCACGGAAGGCCCCATTACTTTGAAAAACCCCACCACCACGCCCAGCGGCCTCCAGTACGAAGACATCGTCGTTGGCACCGGCGCCAGCCCCCAGACCGGTTTCCGGGTCACCGTCCACTACACCGGCCGGTTCCTCGATGGCAAGAAATTCGATAGCTCGGTCGACCGCGGCCAGCCGTTCACGTTCGTGATCGGCGTCGGGCAGGTCATCAAGGGCTGGGACGAAGGGGTCGCGACCATGAAGGTCGGCGGCAAGCGCAACCTGATCATCCCGCCAGACCTGGCCTACGGCTCGCGCGGGCAGGGCCCCATCCCGCCCAATACCCCGCTCTTCTTCGAAGTCGAACTCCTCTCCGTCCAGTAGCGCGGGTTCAGTCGCGCTTCCAGGCGCGCACCACGCCGTCGCGTTCGAACGCGGCAATCTCGTCCGCGCCGTATCCCAGCTCGCCGAGGAACTCGCGGGTGTGCTGGCCCAGCGCCGGCGATGCCCTGCGCGAACCCGTCTCGCCGCCGCTCATCCTCAGCGGACTGTTGGCCATCTTCACCGGCCCGAGGATTGGGTGCTCGAGCTCGACGATGAGCTCGTCGGCGGCCACCTGCGGGTCGTCGAAAAGCTCCGCGGTCAGCTTCACCGGCCCGCTCGGCACCCCCGCTGCATCGAAGAGCGCCACCCACTCATCGGTCGTGCGGTTGGTGAACGTCGCCGCGATGAGCTCGCGGATGACGAGCGTCTCCTCAGGCCCGAGCTTCTCGACGTCGAACTCGTCGCCCTCGAGCCGCGGGTCTTCGACCTCGAGGACACGCGCGGCCGCGCGGCGCAGCCGGTTGTTCAGGCAGGCCAGCGCGATGTACGAATCCTTCGTTTCGTAGACCTTGTAATACGGGTTGTTCCGCCGCAGGACGTCGTGGCGGGCGGTCTGACCAACAACCTCGTCGATGCGGCGGCCTTCGGCCCGCGCCTGCGCGATGGTCGCCAGGAGCGCCTCGCGCGCTTCGCGGTCGAGCCGTTCGATAGAGAAGATCGGCCGGTACTGGATGGCAAGCCCGGCCGCGAAAAGGCTCGTCTCGATGTACTGGCCGCGGCCCGTGTGCTCGCGCTGGTACAGGGCAGCGGCAATCGCGTAGGCCATGAACATTCCCGCGGCCAGGTCGGTGGGCGAGGTGGTGATCACGGGGTGCGGCGGGCCGCCAGCGCCCTCGAAGGCCATGATGCCTGTGACCGCCTGCGAAACGAGGTCGAACCCCGGGCGCCCGGCATAGGGCCCGCGCGAACCGAAGGCGGTGTTTTCGCAGTACACCAGGCGCGGGTTGATGGCCGAGAGCGTCGCGTAGTCCATGCCCAGCCGCTCGGCGACGCCCGGCCGGTAGTTCGCCAGGAGGACATCGGCGGAGCGAACGGCGCGATGGAGAATTTCCCTGGCGGCCGGGTGCTTGAGGTCGATCGAGATCGAGCGCTTCCCCTTGTTCACTCCCATGAAGCCACGGCTCTCGGCGGGGGCAACCGGGGCGGTGTGGCGCCAGAAGTCGCCGTGCGGAGGCTCGACCTTGGTCACGTCGGCGCCAAGGTCGGCGAGCATCTGGCCCGCGAAGGGGCCGGCGATGTACTCGCTGAAATCGAGGACGCGGATGCCGGAGAGGACGCCTTGCATGGGGGTCATCCGCGGGGAAGGCCGAGGCCGCGCGTCGCGATGATGTTCCGGTTGATCTCCGAGGTCCCGGCGGCAATGGTCAGCGACACGCTGGAGAGGACGGTCTGCGGGACCTGGCCTTGCATCGGCGCCCACTGCCCTTCGAGGACCTGGCCGCGCAGCCCGAGGGTGGAGTAGGCCACGCGCGCCATGCGCTGGTGAAGCTCGGTGCCCAGGGTCTTCGCCATCGAAGCCTCGTAGTTCGGCACCAGGCCCTGGCTCTGCATCCACGCCACCCGGTACGAGAGCAGGCGGCCAACCGCGAAGCTCAGGCCAACATCGGCGAGCGCGTGCCGGATGGAGGGCACGTCGTACAGGGCGGCGTCGCGGGTCTCGCGGGCGGGCGTTCGCCTGGCATACTCGACAACCTCCTCGTAGGTCCGCAGACCGCCGATGACGCGGCCGATGCCCGAACGTTCGAAGTCGAGGGTGGCGGTCGAAACGTACCAGCCGCGGTTCACCTCGCCCACGACGTTGTCCGCTGGAACGCGTACGTCATCGAAGAAGACCTCGTTGAAGCCCGCCTGGCCGGTCATCTGGATGAGGGGGCGGATGGTGATCCCCGGGGACTTCATGTCGACCAGGAAGTACGTGATACCGCGGTGCTTCGGGGCATCGGGGTCGGTTCGGGCGAGCAGGATGATGTAGTCGGCGCGCTGGGCGTTGGAGGTCCAGATCTTCTGCCCGTTGATCACCCAGGAGTCGCCATCCCGCACGGCGCGCGTCTGGAGCGAGGCGAGGTCGGAACCGGATCCGGGCTCGGAAAACCCCTGGCACCACGTGATCTCGTCGCGGGCGATCTTGGGGAGGAACTCGGCCTTCTGTTCGGCGGTCCCGAAGAGGATGAGGGTGGGCCCGACGCGGTCGGAGCCCATGGTCTGGCCCGGCGCTCGGTTGTAGGCCATCTCCTCGTTGTAGACGAGCTGGCGCATGTGCTGCGTGCCCTGGCCGCCGTATTCCGTGGGCCAGGACATCGTGAGCCAGCCCTTCGCCGCCAGCTTTTTCGTGAACGATTCCCCATCGCGGACCTTCGGGAGTTCGGCCTTGATGAAGGCGCGGACTTCGGAGCGGAAGGCCTCCTGTTCAGGCGTGAAACGGAAATCCATGGCGTCGGCTCCTCGGAGCGGGTTCGGCGGGTTCGCACCCCCCGGCTGGTGCGGAGACTTTACAGGATGCGGACCCTCTCGCTCAGTCAGGCTCCTGGACAACCAGGACGGTGCCGGTGCTGCCGTTGACCGTGACGATATCCCCGGTACGGATTCGCCGCGTCCCCGAGCGGACGTTGACGACCGCCGGGAGCCCGTATTCGCGTGCGACGGTGCTTCCATGACTCAGCGCGCTGCCCATGTCGACCACCAGGCCGGCCGCCAGCGCGAACAGCGGCGTCCAGCCCGCGTCGGTGACCGGCGCAACCAGGATCTCGCCGGGTTCCAGCGGGCCGTCGCTGGCAGGGTCGAGGATCACGCGGGCACGCCCCGTGACAGTGCCGGGACTGACGGGTGTGCCGGTGAGGGTGTCGCCCGCGTGGGCGGCCTCCTCCTGGGGAATGGGGATTGGGCGGCCACGGAAGCGCTCGGGCAGCACCACGTAACGGTTGCGCTCGTATTCGCGCTTCCGCCGGACCACCGCCTCGTCCAGGCTAGTTGTCACTGCGCCCGTCAGGACGGCCGCGATCTCCTGCGTGGAGAGGAAGAAGAGGTCATCGGGCTGACGGATGATCCCCGCATCGACGAAGCGGCGCTGGATCTCGGGGATATGGTAGTCGGCCAAACGCGAGGCACGGACCAGGATGGACTTCGTGCGCTCTCGCAGGGCGACCCACTTCTGGGCGCGGGGCAGGAGCCAGCGGAACAGGCGGCGGTTTAGCGGGCTGAGCTTCGCGTCGATTTCCGCCGTGAGCCGCAGGCGCTCGGCTTCCTGCCGGGCGAGCACCGCGGGCGGCGAGTGGTCCTCGGCGATGTCGAGGTACGACGCCACCATGCGCAGCACCGGCTGGTAGTCCCAGCGCCAGGTGCGGGCCGAGGCCTCCATCTCGTTCACGCCTCGATGGCCGTGACGCTCGATGAAGGCCTCGAAGCGGTCGCGCCATGCGCGCGGAAGCGAGGGGTCGAGGGGGTCGAAGCCCGGGGCGGAGATGCGCGACTCCATGCCCTCGGCGCGGCAAACCCGCGAAAGCTCCCAGAGGTCGAGGCCGATCTGCGCACTTTCGACGCCGTGAAGCCCGGAGAAGAGGACCGGGGCGAGGCCCTCGGTCTGGTCGCCCAGCACGGGGCGGGCAAGCTCGGCGATGCCATCGAAGCCGGTGCCGGCGATGCCGGTCACCCGCAGGTGCACGCGCGCCACTTTCGCGCCAAAGCGGGTCAGGCGCTGCCGCCATTGCTCCAGCTCGCTGTTGCTGAGGTCCTGGCTCTTCAGGGCGCGCACTCGGCGCTCCATCGCCAGGGTCGCCTGTTCGGCGCGCTCCGCCTGCCGGTCGATCTTGAGAAACATGCCGAGCATGCGCGGCGTGCTGATCGCCCGGTGCTTCCAGGTCTTCCAGCGGGAGAGGTCGTTCTTCCAGCTGTCGTCGATGGCGCCGCCCAGGTATCGCTTCTCGATCGCGGCATCGCGCATGCCGATCACCCGCGAGGCGACCAGGCGCGCTGCCTCCATGTTCAGGAACGCGCGGTTGTAGAACGTCCCCATGAAGAGCGGCTGCTCATCCCGGGAGAGCAACCCGAGCTCGTGGTAGTCCTGCGTGTAGGCGACCGGGACGGTCTCCTGGAAGGTCGAGATGGTGAGCGGCGTGAGCAGGCCCGGGAGGATCTCCTGGACGTTGGCGCTCGTCCACAGGTCGGCCTCGCTCGTCTCCGTATCGAACTCACTGCGCCAGCCGAGCACCCCGGAGTCCGCTCCCCCGGCGACGGTGATGGGCCGGGATTGGAGCAGCCACAATTTCCGGCCGTGGTCGATGGCGAATTCGATGTCCTGCGGGGATTCGAACAGTTCGGCCGCCCGCATCACCGCCCGGGTCACCGCGAGCAGCTCGACGTCGCTCAGTGCGGCCGGCTCATCGCTCCGTTCGACGATCTCCAGCGAGTCGTGGTCGACAACGAAGCGCTGTCCCTCGGCCTGTCCGCTGACGAGGGCATCGCCGAGCCCCGCCACAACCTCAATCACGACCCTGCCGCGGTCCCCCGTCACCGGGTCGAGGCTGAACGCAACCCCCGCAGCCTCCGCATCGACCATCTTCTGGACCACGATGGCCATGGCCGGCTGCTCGGTCTTGCCGGCGCGCAGACGGTAGGAGCGCGCTTCTTCGGTATCGAGCGAGGCGAGGCACGTCCCGATCGCGCGCAGCAGGCCATCATGGCCGGTGACGCCCAGCACAGTCTCGTACTGGCCGGCAAACGACGCGGATTCGCTGTCCTCGTCGACTGCCGAGGAGCGGACCGCGACCGGCTCGCGCCCGGGAACGAGGGCGTCCAACCGGTCGAGCAGGTCCCGCCGGATCGACGCGGGCCACTCCGAAGGTGGTCCCACCAGTTGGCTTGCGACATCGACCGGGATGACGAAGCCGGGGGGGACGTCGAACGAGGCACGGGTGAGGGCGCCAAGGCTGGTGGCCTTGCCGCCGTAACGTGCCCGGTTGGTTGGATCGAGGCCCTTGAGCCAGGGAAGGTGCGTCATGCCTGGAAGACCGCCCGTTCTGGTGGTGCTGGCAAGGGTAAGCACGAACGGGCGTTTGACAAATCAGAACATATGTTCTATCTTACGCCGAGTTCAGGAAAGGAACCCTCCGCGATGCGCACCCTTTGCCTCCTCTTCCCCCGGCTCGGTATCCAGCTCGCGCGCCGGGAGAATCCCGGCCTCATCGGCCGCCCGGTCGGGCTCATCACCGGCGATGGCGATGCCGGCCTGGTCAGCGTCCTGTCGGTGGAGGCGACGGCTGCCGGTGTGGAGACTGGGATGACACCGGGACAGGCCCGCGAGCGCTGCCCCGCCATCGTGTTCGGGCGTGATAACGCCGGGGCCTGCCTCGGTGAGCTGGAGCGCATGACGTCCATCCTGCACGTCCGGGCGACAACCGATGTCGCGATCGTGTCGCGAGATGCGGTCGCGATTGGCCTGGCCGGCCTCGGCGACCGGTTCTCCGATGAGACTGCGGCGGCCAACGCCCTTGCGCAGCTTGCGCGCTCGTGGTCGGGGCTCGATGTGCGGGCAGGTGTTGGATCAACGGTCGAGGCAGCCCTTGCAGCGGCCCGCATGGCGCGGCGCTATCCCGTGGTTTGCCCGGGCGATGGACCGGGCGAGCCGCTACCCGTGATGCCGGGAGAGATGAGCGGCTCTGTCCGATTGCAGCCGGGACAGGAATGGGCCCGGGCCGGCGCCCTCCTCGACCGGCTGGCGACGGGCCTGCACGCGTATGGCCTGAGCTTCCGGGAGGTGCTCATCGAGGTGGAGCACACGTCCGGGTGGACGTGGGTGCGGGTGCGGAGCGACGCGCCGCTCCACACGGCTGAGGAAGCGCTCTCGCTCGTCCGCGGGCGCGCTGGCGCCGGCGCCCTGGCCGGGGCCAGCGCCCTCCGGGTGTCGCTGACGCGGCTCGGGCCCCGGGTTCGGATCGAGCCGTGGCGGCCCGCGACAACGCGGTCAAGCCAGGCACCGGTTCGCTGGCAGCCGCTGCCATTGGCAAGCTAGAACCAGGCTTACCAGCGCGGCCGGCATCGATGAGACGACGCAGGCGTGGCTCACGGAGAGTTCGCCCTGGCGGTCTGACGCCACGTCCATGCGGCGTGCCTGTGGGGGCTCCGTTGCTACACTGGGAAGCCACGGCGGACGGCCGTTCGAACACCCACCTGTTGAGGAACAACGATGACTACGCAGACACCCGGCTCGGTCCTACCACCCGCCTACGAGCCGGTCAGCGTAGAGAGCCGTGTGTATGCGATGTGGGAATCGGCCGGGCACTTCCGCCCACGCGTCGACTTCGACCGTGAGCCCTACACCATCATCATGCCGCCGCCAAACGTGACGGGTGAGCTGCACCTGGGCCACGGGCTCGAAGATGCCATCACCGATGCGCTGGTGCGCTGGCACCGCATGCAGGGCGACCCGACGCTCTGGCTCCCCGGCGAAGACCACGCCGGGATCGCGACCCAGAACGTCATCGAAAAAGAGCTCGCCAAGGAGGGGCTGACGCGCCACGACCTGGGCCGCGAGGCCTTCGTGGAGCGCACCTGGATGTGGGTGCGGAAATACCGTAGCCGCATCGCCGACCAGCACCGCAAGCTCGGCGCGAGCGCCGACTGGAGCCGGGATGTTTTCACGCTCGATCCCGGCATCGTGAAAGCGGTGCGGACCACCTTCGTCAACCTCTACAACCACGGGCTCATCTACAAGGGCCTGCGGATGATCAACTGGTGCCCCCGCTGCGAGACCGCGCTCAGCGACCTCGAAGTCGATTACATCGACGTGCAATCGAAGCTGTACTACGTGCGCTACCCGGTGATGGGCGAAGGAGGCATGCCGCTCCCCGCATCGGTCACGGTGGCGACAACCCGCCCCGAAACGATGGTTGCCGATACGGGCGTGGCGGTGAACCCGGCCGACGAACGCTACGAGGAGCTCATCGGCCGGCAGTTGCTGCTGCCCATCATCGGGCGCGATATCCCGCTTGTCGCCGATGAGCATGTGAAGCCCGAGTTTGGCACCGGCGCGGTGAAGGTGACGCCTGGCCACGACCCGAACGACTGGGAAATCGGGCAGCGGCACGACCTGCCCGTGATCGTCGCCATCGACCAGCAGGGCAGGATGAACGACGAGGCCGGCCCCTACGCCGGCATGAGCGCGGAAGAGGCGCGCGCCGCCATCCTTCGCGACCTGGAGGACGAAGGATTCCTCGACCATGTCGAGGAGTACACCCACAGCGTGGGCCACTGCAGCCGCTGCAAAACGGTGCTGCAGCCGTTGCCGAGCGAGCAATGGTGGATGGCCGTGAACAAGGAATACGAGCCGGGCCACTCCCTCGCCGGCGACGCCATCAAGGCAGTCACCGAAGGCCGCATCCGGATTGTCCCGCAGCGGTTCGAAAAGGTGTACCTGAACTGGATGGAGAACATCCGCGACTGGTGCATCAGCCGGCAGCTGTGGTGGGGTCACCAGATCCCGGTGTGGTACTGCGAAAACGGCCATACCACGTGCCAGGTGGACGACCCCGACGCCTGCCCCGAATGCGGCGGAGCCGTGCGCCAGGACGAGGACGTGCTCGATACCTGGTTCTCCTCCGGGCTGGCGCCCCATGCCGACCTTGGCTGGCCCGACGATACCGAAGACCTCCGCTACTTCTACCCCACCTCCGACATGCAGATGGGCTACGACATCATGTTCTTCTGGTGCGCCCGCATGATCATGTTCGGCCTCTACAACATGCGGGAACGCGGCCCCGAGGGCGCCGTCCCGTTCCGCAACGTCCTCTTCCACGGCCTCATTCGCGATGCCAACGGCGAGAAGATGACCAAGTCCCGCGGCAACGTCGTCGACCCGCTGGTCGTGGCCTCGACCTACGGGGCGGATGCGTTCCGGTTCGCCGTGCTCACCGGCGCAACCCTCGGCGCGGACCAGAAGTACAGCGATGAGCGGATGGCGGCCGCCAGGAACTTCGCCAACAAGCTCTGGAACTCCGCCCGCTTCGTGCTGATGAAGGTGGGCCCGCGGGAGATCAAGCGGCCGCACTACCTGGATAAGGAGACGTTCGCCGTCGAGGACCGCTGGATCCTGTCACGGCTCGAGCAGCTGACCGGGGACGTCGATTCCCTGTTGAAGGCATACCAGCTCGGCGAGTGCGCCCGGCAGATCGAGGACTTCCTTCGCGGCGAGTTCTGCGACTGGTACATCGAGATGGTGAAGCCCCGCCTGAACGCCGGGGACGAGCGGCCGCTCAAGGTGCTCGTGCACGTGCTCGACCACGGCCTGCGCATGCTTCACCCGTTCATGCCGTTCGTGACCGAGGAGCTCTGGCAGGCCCTGCGCGACCACATCGACGACGACATGCCCTCGCAGCTCATCATCGCGTGGTTCCCGAAGAGCGGCGCGAACTGGAAGGACCACGCCGCCGAACAGGCGATGGAGCACGTCATCGAGGTGAACCGCACCATCCGCAACATCCGCGCGGAGAAGAAGCTGGAGGCGAGCGCGCGACCGCGCGTGGTGGCGCGCGCCGATGGCTACGCGGGCGCGCTGCGCGAAACACTGGCGGCGACGAACTTCACCTCGCGTGTGGAGCTGGAAGTCCTCGAAGCCGGCGCGGAACTCCCCGCGGGCGAGTGGGGTTTCGGCCGGGTAGCCGATACCGAGGTCGCCGTCGCGCTGCCAGCAGTGGATACCGCAGCCGAGCGTGCGCGGCTGGAGAAAGAGCTCGCGGAGGCAAGCGCGCACATGGAGAGGCTGGAGAAGCAGCTCGCCAACGAGACGTTCCGGTCGAAGGCCCCGGCTCAGGTGGTCGCCGGGATGGAAGGCACGCTGGCCGAGACACGCGAGCGGGTCGTGGGGTTGCGGGAGCGGCTGGGGGCGCTGTAGACCCCCGGGCCACGGAATCCCCCATCGGGGGATTCGGTCGTCCGGGCGCGGGCTGGCATGATCCCCGTGCCGCCCGGCGGGCTGCCGGGCGGACACCGGCGGCGGAGGGTGGCATCCCGGTTTGAGTCGTAACGAACTGACCCCAAGGGAACGCGAAGTCGCGCGCCTTATCGCTGAGGGCCGGACGAACCGTCAGATAGCCGCCCTGCTCGTCGTCTCACCCGAGACGGTGAAGACGCACGTCTCGCATATCCTCCGGAAACTCAATCTGCGGAGCAGGCACCAGGTGGCAGCCTGGTACCGCGACGAGCAACAGAAATCCCCTGCTGGGGGATTGAATCTTCCGGATCCTGGTCGCGATAGTCGTGGCAGGCGGCGCGTCCGGAAGGCACGGCCAGCCGCCGCAGTCGCTTCGTGGGGTTGGCCCGTGGGCTGCGTTCGTGGCGTTCGCAACTGGATCAGCTGGCCCGCAGCGGCGGGCCTGGCGCTGCTGGCCGTCGCGGGCGCGGGCTTCGTACTGGCCGCCGGAGGCGGAGGTGGCGCCGCTGGAGGAAACCCTGCGGAACCTCGCGCGAGCGCCCTGGCGGCTCCTGCGTCCGGGCCGCTGCTGAACGTGTACCTCCCGCGCGACCCGGAACCGGAGCCATGGGGCGACGACCCAGGGCCAACGGCGCCGCCGGCCGCCGGGGTCCTCTCGCCGCGCGACCTTGAGGTCCTCCAGCGACGGGCTTCCCCGGCCGAAATGGCAGCACTCGCCGACGGCGTCGTCACCCGTGATGAGCTCTTCGGCGCGTTCATGGCGGCCCACGCCTGCGCGCTCGAGGTCGCCCGGGCGGTGGGGGGCGTGGACATGCGGGAGCCAGACCTCAGCGGTCCCGAGCCGCGCTTCGGCGGGATGTCGTCGAAGGACCCGGCAGCGTTCAGCCGCGTTTCCGATGCTCACACGGGATGTGTGGAGATGTACTACAACGAGGTACTGGCGGCATGGGGCATGGCCACCTCCCCGGCGGTGAACCAGCCGCTGATGGACGCCATCGGCCGCTGCCTTGCTGCCCGGGGGTACACCGTCCCGGAGGGCGCGAACCGGCGCCAGCTCGCCGAAGCCGTGGGGCAGCCCGGGGATGACATCTCCGACTTCTACGCCTGTGAGGAACAGGCCAGCCGGTCCGTTGGCGGAGCTGGCTGACCCGTCGCCGGGCGGGTTCGTCCCCGGGCTGTAGAATCCCGGCACAGACCGCGGAGGTGCCGGCATGCCCGAATGGGTTGATGACTCGTACGTTGGGAAGTACCTGGGCCGCCACGAATACGTCGTCGACGATGCGATGATCGCGCGGCACATGGCCGCCACGCGCGACACGCACCCGTGGTACACGGGCGAATCCCCGCTGGGCGGCCCGCTGGCGCCCGCCCTGCTGCTCCACAGCGAGCAGTACGCCTTCCGGCTTCGCGACTGGTACCTGCCGAAGCTCTTCGGGAACCTCCACATCAAGCAGGAGTGGGACCTGTTCCGCGCGGTGCCAGTCGGCGCCCGGCTCTGGACCCACGGGATGATCATCGACCGCTACATTCGCAAGGATCGCGACGTGGTGGTGCTCGAGTTCTCCGTCTTCGACGGCGAAGACGTGATGGTCGCCCGAGGGCGCTGCCACCAGTCGTTCCTGCTCGATGTGGACCCCACGGCGACCGTGGTCGACAAAGACCAGGCGGCGCGCAAGGCGCCACGCGCCGAAGAGGCGAAACCCGAACCCATCGAGGTGCTCGAACCGGTACGGAAGGTCGCCGACATCGAGCTCTGCATGGCGTTTTCCGGCCCGAACAGGAACTACCACAACGACAGGGAGGAGGCCAGGAAGCTCGGGTTCCCCGACGTCGTGGTCCAGGGCACGATGAGCACCACGTTCATCTCCGAGATGCTTACCAATCGGTTCGGCATGGGGTGGATCGCCGGGGGGAGGATGTCGTTGAACCTCACGAATGTGCTCTGGGGTGGCGAAGCCGTCACGGCTCGCGGGGTGGTCCGCCATCTGACCCCGGAAGGGCCGCGGCGGCGCGCCCACCTCGACGTGTGGACCGAGAAGGACGACGGCACGAAGACCATCGTGGGGACGGCCAGCGCGCTGCTCGAGTGACGGCCGCCCGCCCGGCGCCGCCACGCCTGGATGCCTGCCGTCCACGCCCGTTGGCTTGCGAAGGTGTTGCATTTGGCCCGGATGCCTGGCCGCGCGGTTGATCCCGGGCGGGCCCGTGGTGCCTACTGGAAGGGTATGCCCGTCAGCGTCGACCTCATCCTCGCGAACCGTGCCTATCTCGACCATGAATCGCCCCGCTGGGCGGACTCCCCATCGTCCGCTGCCAGCGGCGGGCTGCTGGCAGCGGTCCGGCCGATCATTTCCCCATGGGATGGGTCGCGTGGGACCACCTGGATCGGCGCCGGGCTCGGCCGGTACGACCGCGAATGGACCGACGAGCGGGGATTCGAAATCCTCGAAACGAGCCGCGGGCCGCTCCGGCACCGCCGCCTGTTCTTCGGCTCCTCCACCTGGAGCGGGCACTATGCGGAGGTCTCGAACAGCTTTCTCTGGCCGCTCCTCCACCTTGTCCGGACAGACCTTCCCAGGGCGACCGGGTATTACCCCGCGCCCGCCGAGCCGGGTACCGCCGATTGGGCATCGTACGTGGCAGTCAACACGGCCTTCGCCGAGGCGGCGGCCGGGGAGCGCACGGCGCGGACAGCATGGGTCCACGACTATCAGCTGGCGCTTGTTCCCAGGCTGCTCCGCGAACGGGGGTTCAGCGGAAGGATCGGCTTCTTTCTGCACACCCCTTTCCCAAGCCTCGAAGTCGCCCAACCGTACCTCCAGGGGCGGGCAGGTGAGTGCTTCTGGGAGGTGGTCCGGGGAATTCTCGGCGCCGATGTGGCCGGCTTTCAATCTTTGCACGACCTGGCGCGGTTCGTCGCGGCGGCCACGCGGCTCCCGGGTGTCAGCGTCGAGCGGGGCGGCCTGGGGGTGGAAGGGAGGTTCGTGCGGTGCGCAGCTTACCCGGTGGGGATCGACATCGATGACGTGTTGACCGTTGCCACGAGCGCACCCGTCCCGGAGCCGGCAAGCGCGGCCCGGGTCGCCGGGCTGCCGCTTGTCGTTGGGCTCGAACGGGGGGACTTCACCAAGGGCATCCCGGAGCGCCTGCGGGCCCTTGTCGCGGCCTACCGCGCTGGCGCCCGGTTCGCCTATGTCGGGATCGCCGCACCGACGCGCGAGGGCGTGCGCGCGTACGAGGCCCTGGACGCGACCATCGAACGCGAGGCGGCCAGGGCACGGGAGGCAGCATTCCACGCGGGCTGCCCGTTCGCGAACGTCCGCGCCAACGTTGGATGGCGCGATGTTGTCGCGCTCCAGCGCGAGGCCGCCGTGGTCTTCACTTCCTCGCTCGCCGACGGACAGAACCTGGTCCCGCTCCAGGCCGCCATCGCCCAATCGGTGCGGCCAGCGAGTGAGCGGGGAGTCATCATCACCGGGCGCGATGCCGGCGTGGCGAGCGCCTACGCGGGTTTCGAGGCCGACGGGCTGGCCGTCGTCGATCCCCTGGATGAAATCGCCATGGTTCAGACGCTTTGCGCCGCGCTCGAAGCCCGCCCGGGGCGCATCAGCGACCGCTTGATTGCAGAGGTGAAGGAGCGGGACGCGCTCGCGTGGGCGACCAACTTCCTGAACGACCTGGGGGACGCATGTTGAGCCTCGATGCCATCGAACAGTATCGCGCCCTGGCGCAGGCCCGCGGCCCGCTGCTGGTTGCCACCGACCTCGATGGGACGCTGGCGCCGATCGTGGCACACGCCTCGGAAGCCCGCGTGCCGCCCGGTGCGCTTGCGGTGCTCGAGCGGCTGACCGCTGCCGCGAAGGTCGCCGTGATTACCGGCCGGGACCTGAACACCGCCCGCCGCATGGTGCCCGTCGAGGGGGTGGTGGTGGTCGGGAGCCACGGCCTCGAGGCATCATTCGACGACCCGCTCATCCCGGGCGTCGACCGGGTTGCCCTGAGCGCCGCTCTCGAGCGTGTCGAGCAGCAGGTGATCTCGGCGGTGCCGAGTTCGTTTCTCCACATCGAACGCAAAGCCATCTCCACAGCCTTCCACTACCGCGCCGCCCCGGACCTGGAATCCCAGCTCCGCCACGCGCTCGCGCCCCTGCCCGAGGGCCTGCGCTTGCGCGAGGGCCGCATGGTCCTGGAAGTGATCCCTGACGCCCGGGGCGGTAAGGACCTCGCCCTCACCGCGCTGGCGCGGCACCTGCGCTGCCGGGCGATGCTGGTGATGGGCGACGACGCAACCGACGTCGCAATGTTCCGCGCTGCCATCGCCCTCGCGCGCGAAGAGCGCATGCACGTGCTCCTCGCGGGAGTTGCCAGCGGCGCCGAGACGCCCGCCGAGATTGTCGAGCTGGCGGATGTGGTGTTGCGCTCGACCGGGGAGGCCCTCGAGGGGCTCGAGGCGCTCGCCCGCGCGCTTGGCGTCTGAGTACTGCCCTTTGCGCAAAAGTCCCGCGATTATTCGCCCATTGCGTTCGCGTCAGGGTCGTTCGA
>JBBIVC010000033.1:0-14025 GCA_037439905.1 Thermoflexus sp. | reverse complement strand
CGAAGAGGTGCCCGATCCGAAGTGCCACCCGGCCGGCGTCATCATCGATGTGCGGGCCATCGGCATCCAGGGAGGCGATACCCTCCACCGCCAGGGCGGCGTCATGGTCACCCGGCCCCACATCGTCGGCTACCAGGCTGCCGGAATCATCAGAGAGGTGGGCGAGCGCGTCACCACCCGCAAGCCCGGCGACCGGGTGGTCGCCACCATGCCGTACGGCTCCCACGCCGAGCTCGCTTCCGTCCCGGCCGAGGCGACCTGGCTGGTCCCTGACGGGATGGACCTCGGTGTGGCTGCCTCCATCCCGATCGAGTTCGGCACGGCTCACGACTGCCTCTTCGAATTCGGTCACCTCAAAGCCGGCGAGACCGTCCTCGTCCAGGCGGGCGGCGGCGGCGTCGGGCTGGCCGCCATCCAGCTCGCGAAGCGCGCCGGCGCCACCGTCCTGGCGACCGCCTCGAGCGACGAGAAGCTCGAACGCCTCAAGTCCTTCGGCCTCGACCACGGCATCAACTATCGCACCGAGGACTTCGTCGCCCGCACCATCGACCTCACGGACGGCCGCGGCGCGAACCTGGTCGTGGATTCGGTCGGCGGCAAGACGCTCGAAGGCAGCGTTGCCGCGCTCGCCTACCGTGGCCGCATCAGCTGGGTTGGCAATGCCGGCCGCGAAGGCCACGTGCCGAACCTGGGCGGCCTGGGCCAGAAGAACGCTTCCGTCACGGGCGTCTACCTCGGCGCCGAGCTCACCTACAACGCCGCCCGCTGTCGGCCCATGATTCAGCAGCTCATCGACGATGTCGCCCGCGGCGACCTGAAGGTGATGATCGACCGTACCTTTCCGCTCAGCGAGGCCGCCGCCGCCCACGCCTACATCGAAAGCCGCTCCGCGTTCGGGCGCGTGCTGCTTATCCCGCCCCGGGGAACTCCGCCAGTGCGGTAGGCGCTCTCCGCCCGCTCCACAGCTCGCCAACCGCGAAAAGCCCGCCGGCGATGGCCAGCAGCAGGAGCCCGGGTGGTGGCACCACCAGCCCCGCCCGGGCCAGCCCGATCCCCAGCGCGATGGCTGCCAGCGCCACCAGGTACCACCCGCTCAGCGGGTATGCCGGGTGGCTCCTGTGGCGCGGCGCCAGCAGCGTTTGCCAGGTCGCCGCAACGGCAACGGCCAGGATGAGCAGGCGTGCCAGCCACAACGCCGCTCCCTCGCCGATCGAAAGGTCGAGCGCCTGCAGCCGCCCCGCATACCCGACGAGCCGGTAGCCGCTGAACTCGGTTGCCGAGAGCGGGCCCGGGCCATGTGCCCAGGGCAGGAAGAATGCGGCGAGCGCCAGCGGCCCCACCCCCAGCCGCGTCAGCTCCAATCCGCGCCGCCAGCCTGCCGCCACGTGGCTACTCCTCGATGGTCAGCACTCCCGAGAGCCGGACAACCCCGCGCTCATCGACCACGTTGATGATAAGCCCTTCCAGCGCGGCCCCGGCCTCCTCGATGATGCCCGGGATGACCTCGTCGTTCCCCGCCCGGAGCATTGCGGCCAGGTTCACGAACGCATACGTCCCCAGCGCCGAGGGCATCTGCTCCACTGTCGCCCGGTACCGCTCAAGGGTTGCCAGCGATGGGTCGCCGCTCCCGAGCGCAAGCACCGCCTCTACCCCACCCGGCGTCCCCATCACCAGGCGGCTATCGCGGAACCCGAAGGCGAGCGGTTCGCCCTCCTCGTCCCTGCCAATCGTCATCTCGAAGCCACCCACGTTGCGCTTCTCGATGCGTACCCCGGGCTTGCTCGCGAGCACGCGCTCGAGCACGCCGCGCGCCCGCGACTCGTCTACTTCCGCGACCAGCACCGCCTCGGGGCTCGATGTGACGCCCTCCGGGAACCACGCCGCAACGGCTGTTTCTCCCGTTAGCAGCTCAATCACTTCCTCGATGCTTTCCAGCCCGATCTGTTCCCCGGCATCCCGCAGCGCGTCGTCGAGCGAGCGGTAGTCAGTGTTCTCGCGGATGGCATCGTCGATGGCGGCGCGCGATTCCGCCACAACCGCCGACCACGTCTGCGCGATGTTCGTGGTCGTGAAGAACAGCGCGGCATCGGCCGGGATCATCGCTGCCAGCCGGGACTCCCGCGGCTGCAACATCGGCGAGACGTTGCCGCTCTCCCCGATCGAGGCCGCCTGGAACTCGAACCCGCCCTTCTTCGCTCCAATCACCCATGCCGCCGGGCGGAGCACCAGGTCCCCCGTCCCGGACTCGTCGAGCGCGGCCTTCACCACCGGGTCATCCAGGAGGAAATCGCCCAGGAGGTCGTTCGCGCTCACGTAGACGAAGGCCAGGAAGTTGCCGGTCAGCTCGTCGCGCAGTTTCTTGAACTCCTCGACGCCAGCCAGCGCCGGCGCTTTGCCCTGCGAAACGTCGATCACCGCCTCCAGGCTCGCCTCGTCGAGCGCGATCACCACGTGATCGCCGAGCCGGGCCGCAAAGCCACCCATCTCAAGGACCGTGAACTCGACTCCGTTGTACTCGTCCTCATCAAGGGAACCGGCCTGCTCCTCCAGGATCTCCATCACCCGGCCGGGGTCTTTCGCGCGCAGGATGACCGCGCCCTGCGCCGACACATCCTCGAGATCGACCCCGCGGACGTAGACCGCGGCGTTCCCACCCAGGAACGGGGCGATGTCGTCCTCCCAGTCGAAGCCGGCGTCTTCTGCCCCGTCCTTCAGTTCGCCCTCGGGGTCCTCGGCGCCCAGCTTCTCGGCCAGCTTGAAGGCCGCTACCCACTGGCCCGACGAAAGGTCGGTGTTCAACGCGAAGTACAGCCCGGCATCGGCGGGAACCAGGCTGGCTGTGGTCAGGTTGACGTCGGAGGCCCTGCTCGATGTGAACAAGATCACCGCGCCGGCGGCTGCGCCGGCCACGACCACCAGTGCGGTCAGGATGACGCCGCTGGCGCCGCGAAACACGGAAGGCATGAGTTCCCCCTCGACTCGCTCTGCTGCTAACTATCGGCCGAAACGGGGCCCGCGCACATTGGCGCAGTTCACACTGGCCGCGGCGCGGCTAACGCCGCTCGAACACGAACAGGCCGTGCCCCTGCTCCAGCCGCTCGTAGCTCTGCACCAGGTTCCCGAGCATGTCGAGCTGGGCCAGGTAGGGCCGCGTCCCGTAGCGCGCCTCGAAGTACGGCCGCCGCCGCACCAGGTCTGCCTCGGCCGCGCGCCAGGTGTTCGTCGCTTCCAGGCTCATCTGGCGGTGGGCCGTCATCCGCCACCCGTACTCCTCCAGCTCGCCGATGAAGGCCTCCACCCCGCCCCGTCCATCAACCGGGACTTCGCAGCACAGGCAGAGCGTCGCGTCCGAAGTCGTCACCCGGGTCAGCTCGGGCAGCGAGATGTCGGCATCGAGCACCCACGCGCTGTGGAAGACCCCATCCCGAAACGGCAGCCTCCGTGAGTTGGCGGTCACCCAGTGCACCAGGTCCCCGCCCTCCATCGCGCGTCCCGTCTCCAGGAAGTCGCGGTTCAGGTCGACTGCCACCGCCGTCGCACCCGTCGCCCGCGCCGCCGTTCGCGCCGAGGCCCCGACGAACGCGCCGCAATCGACCATCAGGCGTCCCGGCCCCAGCTTCGCGCGCTCAAGCAGCCAGCGCGTGGCGTCAGCGCCGCCGATATGGTTGTGCTCGCCAAGGATGTCGATCCACCAGGCGGCATACTCCTCGGCCAGGTGGTCCAGGGGTGAGGTTGAAGTGACCATGCCAGTTCAGAAGGTACGCACGGCCAATGCAATGGCAAAGGGCCCCGCGGACCCGGATCGCGGGGCCCGGCCGGCCGGATCAGGCCGCCCCCCGGCGCGAATTCACACGCTGGCCCTGCAGTTCTCGCCGCCGCGGGCGTATATTCATGCAGAGGTTTGGTGAACGGGGGCCCCACGTGCGCTTTCCACTGCGCCGGCAACAGCAAAGCGAACTTGCGGCAAACGGCGCGCCGGCTGAGCCCATCCCGTTCCCGCCGCCCGCGGGCCCGGTCAGCCTCGACGGTGCCATCGCCTCCCCGGACGGGCTCCTCGGGCGTTCGGCCCCACACATCCCCCTGCGCGGCCAAATGACTGGCTCCGATGCCCGTGCCGAACGCCTGGTCCGCCAGGTCAGGGCCGACGTCGAGCGGCTCCAGGAGGTGCTCGATGCCCTCAGCGCCGGGCAGGGCGGCATGATGGAGATCGACCCCGCCGCTATCGCCGCCAACCCCGAAGCCGCGGCGACCCTCGCGCCGGGCCTGCTCGTGCGCGCGGTCATCGCCGCCGAAACTGAAAACCGCCGCCTCCGGAAGCGCCTCGCGAAGGCTCGCCAGCGCGAACAGAAGCTCCAGGGCCGCCTCCAGCAGCTCGAGCTCGCCGCGGCCGCCCGCAAGAGCCGTCTCGATACGCTCGAAGAAGTGCTCGCCGCGCTCCACGGCAACCTCCAGGACCTCCGCCAGGAGCGCGAGTTCCTCCGCCAGTGGGCGCCCGCCCAGATCACCGCCCGGCCCGGCCTGCCGCCCGGCGGAGACCGCCGGTGACCAGCCTCACCCGCCGCACCATGAGCCCCGCGCCCCCACACGCTCGCAGCGAGGCCGCCGCCGAGATTCGCCGTCTCCGCTCCGAGGCCCGTGCCCGGGTGAGCGAGGTTGACCTCCTCGTCGCCGCCCTCCAGGACCACATCAGGGACCTGCAGGCCGAGCGCGACTGGCTCCGCGCCGAGCTCGCGCGCCTCCGCTCAGCCCAGGAGCTTGCCGGCGCCGGCTGGCTCCAGCGCGGCTTCAAGGGCACCCACTAATCCCAATCCTCATCGTCGAACTGCGACGGCGGCTCGCGGAACGTGCGGATGTAGCGTTCGCCGTCCCGGTACCACGAGCGATCTTCCAGGTCCTTCCGAAGCCCCTCGAGCGATGGCGCCGCCGGTAGCTCAGCCGTGTGATAGCCGTTCGTTTCCGCGTACAGCGCCGCCCGCTCAACCATCCAGACCTCCAGCTTGCGGCCGCGGTACTCATCGCGAAGCACGGGCTCGTCGATGCGTGCCAGCCCGCCGCCCGCGTCACGGCAGGCGATTACCCCCACCACCCGGTCGCCGTCGGACGCCACAAACCAGCCGGGGCGCGCGCCCTGCTCGAACACCCACGGGTCCTCGCCGGTCATCTCGCCGATGACGGTGGCATCGGCCCTCCGCTGCTCGCGCACCGTGAGCAACGGCAGCCGTCGCTCGACCAGCAGGAGAGGCTCGCCGGTTTCGGCATCGGCTTCGTGACCGATGGCGAGGAAGCCCTGGCGGGCGAAGTACTCGGGCAGCGGCCAGCGGTCGGGTACCCTGGTCCGCGCAAGCCGGATGCCGCGGTCCTGCGCCCCGCGCGTCACGGCGCCGATGAGCGCCCGGCCCGCGCCCGGCACCGCTGCCGCCAGCAGGTCGAACCAGGTGATGCCCTCTTCGTCATGGAAGCGCACGATGCCCGCCAGCTGGCCATCGGCCTCAGCCACCAGGAATGCGTGCCCAACCTGCGTCATCCGCTCGAACTCACCCGCCGAGCGCGGCGCGTTTCTCAGGCCAGAGCGCGCGTAAAGCGCGGCCGCCGCAGGTCCGTCCTCGGTGTTCGCCAGCCGGAAGTTAAACCGTGGCACCCGGCGAGTATAGGGCCGCCGTCCGCTCACGCCGCGGGGTGGCTGCCCGCATCGCTGGCGAACGTCTTCGGGTTGAAGTAAGCGTCAACATGCATCCACATCACCCGCGAGTAGTGGAAGTACAGCGGCATGAGCACCACCACCAGGGCAACAGCCACGCCCAGGATGGGCCCCAGGCCAGCCCCCGCCAGCAGCATCCCGAGCCACACCGGCAGCGTGGTCACGATGCCCAGGAAGTAGCTCGCGTACATCGCCCCGGTAAAGTACCCGGGCTCGCGTTCGAACTGCAGGTGGCACTCCTCGCAGGCGCGCCGCATCCGCAGCGGCCCGGAGTAGACCGAGCCGCGGCAGCAGCGCGGGCAGCGCATCGCTGCCATGGCCGCCATCCGCCGCGGAATCGAGAAGTGAGGCACGTCTGCCGGTGTCATCGCCGCGCCTGACCCCACCACGGCGCCGTCACCACCAGATTTTGCTCTCGACATCCTCGGGCTGGTCTTCCCAGTCGGTGGTCCACAGGTTCGAGGAGAGGTACTTCCAGCCGCCATCGGCCAGCAGGCAGACGATGTGCTGCTCGCCCTCGAGCCGCTCGGCCGCCTTGATTGCCGCCCGCACCACGGCGCCGCAGCTGATGCCCACGAACAGCCCTTCGCTCTGCGTGAGCTCCTTCGACATCGCGAAGCTGCTCTTGCTGTCCACCACGATCTTCCCATCGAGCACCGACTCGTCGAAGATCGGCGGGATGAAGCCGTCCTCCAGCGCGCGCAGCCCCTGGACGAGGTCGCCCGGGTGGGGCGCGGCGGCGATCACCTTCACCCCCGGCTTGAACTCCTTCAGGTAGCGGCCCGTCCCGGTGAGCGTGCCGCCCGTGCCCAGCCCGGCGACAAACACGGTCGTCTGGGGCAGGTCGCGCAGGATCTCCGGGCCAGTAGTCTCGTAGTGGGCCCGCGGGTTCGCCTCGTTCCCGTACTGGTAAGGGAAGAAGTACTTGCCCGGGTTCTCAGCCACGATCTCCTTCGCCCGGGCGATGGAGCCGTTCGAACCGAGCTCTCCCGGTGTGTAAATGATCTCGGCGCCGTACGCCTTCAGCAGGTACGTCCGCTCTTCGCTCACGCTCTCTGGCATCACGCAGACCACGTGGTAGCCCTTCACCCGGCCGATCATGGCGAGGCCGATGCCGGTATTGCCCGATGTCGGCTCAAGGATCGTCGCGCCAGGCTTGAGTTCCCCGCTCCGCTCCCCCGCCTCGATCATGTACTTCGCGATCCGGTCCTTCACCGAGCCGGTCGGGTTCTGGCCTTCGAGCTTGGCGTAGATATGCACACCCGGCCGGGGCGAGAACTTCTGCAGTTCCACCATCGGCGTGTTGCCAATCAGGTCCAGCACTGAGCTATAGAGCGCCATGAACTCCCCCCGCCGCCATCTCGCGCGACCGCGTCCGTCAGCAGCCGCCGGCGAGCGCCGGCAACACGTCCAGCACGTCCCCGGGTTTGATCGCCGTGTCCACGCCGCCCGTGTAGCGGATGTCCTCATCGTTCAGGTAGATGTTGACGAAGCGGTGGGGCTTTCCATCGGGACCGTACACCTGCGCCTTGAAGCCCGGGTAGCGCGTCTCGATGTCGTCGAAGACCTCGGCCACCGTCGAACCGGCCGCCTCGACAGTCTTCTGGCCGCCCGTGACCTTCTGGAGCACGGCGGTTACCCGCACCTGGATTGTCGCACCTGCCATCGTCGTCATTGTTCTCTCTTTCGTGTCTTGCGCTCGCGAGCGAGGCGCGCTTGCCGTGAGAGGCTCGCGCGCCCCGGCGATTTCAGAAGCGTGCTAGGCGTGCGCCGCGTGGGGGATCGGCGCGCCGCAGAACTGCTCATAGTCGATCAGTTCGTGGATCGTCGGATTATCGCCGCAGAGCGGGCAATCCGGGTCGCGGCGCACCTTCACAATGCGGAACTCGAGCGTGAGTGCATCGTACAGGAGCAGCCGGTTCACGAGCGGCTCGCCCACACCGAGCACCAGCTTGAGCACCTCGGTCGCCTGGATGCTGCCGATGGTCGCGCACATGGCGCCCAGCACCCCGGCCTCCGCGCAGCTTGGCACCATGCCGGGGGGCGGAGGAGCAGGGTACAGGCAGCGGTAGCAGCCCTTCCCCGGCAGGTACGTCGTCGCCTGTCCGTCGAACATCAGGATCGAGCCATCGACCAGCGGCTTCTTCAGCAGGTAGGCCGCGTCGTTCACCAGGTACCGCGTCGCGAAGTTGTCGGCGCCGTTCACCACGATGTCGTACTGCGAGATGATCTCGAACGCGTTGTCGCTCGTGATAGGCGTCTCGTGGACCACCACCTCGATGTTCGGGTTGTGCGCCAGGAGCGTTTCCTGCGCCGAGATCACCTTCGGCTTTCCGATGTCGGCCGTCTGATGGAGGATCTGGCGCTGCAGGTTCGAACGGTCGACCACGTCGAAGTCGACGATGCCGATCCGGCCGATGCCCGCAAGCGCCAGGTACAGCGCCACGGGCGAGCCCAGCCCGCCAGCGCCGATGATCAGCACACTCGCCTCGATGATCTTGCGCTGCCCCGAGCTCCCGACCTGCGGCATGATCAGGTGCCGGCTGTAACGCTCCACCATCTCCGGCGTCAGCGCAGTCGCGGCGCCCCCCGCCAGCGCCGGGATCACCGCGACCTCATCCCCGTCCTTCAGCCTGGTCGATTCTCCCGCCAGGTTCTCGATCTCGACCTGGTTCACGTAAATGTTGATGTGCCGTGCCCGCCCGCCGCTCGAATCGACGACCTGGGCCTTGAACCCCGGGAACTGGGAATCGAGGTCGTCCAGCAGGTCCGAAACGGTAGTGCCGTTCGCCTGAACGCTCGCCCGGTTGCCCACCAGGTGGCGGAACGGGGTGGGGATGTAGACGTTTACTGACATGTGGGGCCCTCCTTCGGCGGCGGTCAGCCAGACCATCGTTGCACAACGAAACGCACAGTGCGCGTGGGCACCGCGCGACGATTCCCGGACTACTTACATGTTGACACTGAGGTAACGTTCCCCCGTATCACAGATCACGGTCACGACCGTCCTTCCCGCGCCCAGCCGCTCCGCAATCTTCCGCGCGGCGAATACGTTCGCGCCGGCCGAAATGCCCGCCAGGATCCCTTCCTCGCGGGCCAACCGTTTGCTCCAGGTGATCGCGTCCTTGTCTTCCACACGGATGATCTCGTTGTAGACGCCCCGGTCGAGGACGCCCGGCACGAAGCTCGCGCCAATGCCCTGGATGCCGTGCATCCCCGCGCGGCCGCCACTCAGCACCGGTGAACGCGCAGGCTCGACCGCGACGAGCAGGACGCGATCCCCGAGCGCCTCGCGGAGCACGTGGCCGACGCCCGTGATGGTGCCGCCGGTGCCCACACCGGCCACGAACGCATCGACCTGGCCGCCCGTTGCTTCGAGGATCTCGCGCCCTGTGGTGCGCTCGTGAATCTCCGGGTTGGCCGGGTTCTCGAACTGCTGCGGCATGAAGTAGTCGGGGTGTTCGCGGCAGAGCTCCTGGGCGGCGAACACCGCCCCGGTCATGCCCTCGATCGCGGGGGTAAGTACCAGCTCGGCCCCAAAGCGCTCCAGCAGCCGCCGCCGCTCGACCGACATGTCTTCCGGCATTGTCAGGATGATCCGGTACGCCTTCACCGCGGCCACCAGCGCCAGCCCGATGCCGGTGTTCCCCGAGGTTGGTTCGACGATCGTCGAACCCGGCTGGAGCCGCCCCGTGCGCTCCGCCTCCTCCACCATCGCGAGAGCGATGCGGTCCTTCACGCTCCCGCCCGGGTTCAGGCTCTCCATCTTGCCCAGGACAGTCGCGGCCTCCTGCGGGATAACGCGGCGCAGCTTGACGAGAGGGGTTGCTCCCACCAGGTCGAGCACGGAATCGGCCACGAGCGGTCGCGTCGTGGGAGTGGTCATATCACCCACCTCCCGCTGACCGCCGTGGGCTCGCGCTCCAGCAGGTCGGCGATGGTATAGGACTCGAGAATGGCGCTCGTCGCCTCCCGGATGCGCTCCCAGATCTCACGCTGGCCGCACTGGTGCGGATGGTCCGTCATCTCCGCGGGCTCATCGAGCCAGGCGACCGGCGAAAGGCTCCCTTCGAGCGCCTCGATGACCTCCCGCACCGTGATGCTGTTGGGGTCGCGCACGAGCTCGTGGCCACCCGCCGGGCCGCGCACCGAGCGGATGAACCCCGCCTTGCGGAGGGCCGTGAGGAGCTGGTCCAGGTACTGCTCGGGGATGTGCCGCCGGAGCGCGATCTCCGAAGACTGCAGCGGCCCCCGGCCGTAGTGGCCCGCGAGCTCGATGAGGGCCCTGAGGCCGTAGTCGCTCCGTGTGGAAACGCGCATGGGGCTGCCTGAAACCTTCCGTCGAGCCACCCGGGATAAAGTGGAGTAACTCTGTCAACAATCCTAGGCGATGGAGGGGCTGCGGCGCAACGGGGTGCTGCTTGCTGCCTGCGACGCCGCCGTGCGCGTCACCCGAATCGCGGCGGCCGCTTCTCCTGGATCGCTCGCGCACCCTCCGCCGGCGCACCGCTGAAGAACCCCAGCATCTCCAGCGCCAGCGAGTAGTCGAATGCCGTTATCCCCCCAAGCCGCAACCACTGGTTGAGCGACTTCTTCGTGAACCGCAGCGCATGTTGCGGGCCGTCCGCAAGCTTCTTTGCGATCCCCATGGCCACCGGCATCAGCTCGGCCCGCGGCACCGCCCGGCTCACCAGCCCGATGCGCTCGGCCTCCCGCCCGTCGATGAAGTCGCAGGTCAGCAGGTAGTACTTCGCCTTCGCCATCCCGCAGAGCAGCGGCCACACCATCGCCGCATGGTCGCCCGCCGCAACCCCGAGCCGTGCGTGACCGTCGGTCAGCCGCGCTTCCTCGGCGATAATCGAAATGTCCGCCATCAAGGCGACCGCCAGCCCGGCGCCCACGGCCACACCATTAATCGCCGAGATGATGACCTTTTCGCAATTCACCATCTCGTAGACGATCGCTTCCGCCTCCTTCATCACCCGCATGGTCGCCTCGAAGCGCTCCTCCGCCGGCAGCGCGGCGCGTGCCTCGATGTCGTTCAGGTCGCCCCCTGCCGAGAACGCCTGCTCGCCTGCCCCGGTCACGACGATCACGCGCACCGCCGGGTCGCTGTCGAGGTCGCGCCAGACGCGGGTCAGTTCGCCATGGAGGACGTCGTTGGTCGCGTTGAAGACTACGGGGCGGTTGATGGTCACCGTCGCGATGCCGTCCGCGATGTCGATGAGCAGGTGCTGGTAGTTCGCGGGCATGTTGCCCCTCCGGCTTTCGGATGGTTCGCGGTAGACTACCAAGTGCGATGCCGAACTGGGTTGTCGAAGGCCTCATCGCCACGAGCCCGCGCCCCGGGTTCGCCCCCGGCCCCGAGCTCACCGTCCGCGACCACGTCGTCGACGCCTGGATTGAGGAAGCGCGCCGCTTCGGCATCCGTTCGGTGATGTGCCTCATCGGCGACGACCAGCTCTGGCTCTATCGCAAAGCCACGCCCGAAGGCCTCATCGAGCGCTACCGCTCATCCGGCTTCGATGTCTTCCATCTGCCCACGGCCGACCAGCAGACCCACCCCTTCACTGCCGACCAGTATGAGCTGGCATGGGATGCCTTCCTGAAGCTCCCGAAGCCCGTGCTCGTCCACTGCAGCGCCGGCATGGACCGCACCGGCCGCATCGTGAACTTCATCCTGGCCCGGCTCGATTCGGCCGGGTTCGAAGGCGCCGCCGCCGGCTAACGCCTCAGCGCAGGTTCGACCACTCCGCCTGCCGCGCGAAGAGCAGGTCGTGCATCTCCCAGAACTTCCCCTGCTGGCCGGCGCAGATAGCCACCACGCTGGCATTCCCCGCGTTGGGATGGATCTGCGTGATCGGGAAGTGGAGGAACGCGATAGCCACATCGTCGCCCAGCCGCTTCCGCACCGCACCGAGCGAGGACTCCGTCCAGCGCTTGCAGAAGGGGCACTGGAAGTCGCTGAACTCGGCGATCATCACCTTCGCATTCGGGCTTCCTTCGATGACCGCGTCACTCACATCGGGCTTCGAATCCATGATCTGGAAGCCCGGCGGGCTCGCCGCGGCCAGCTGCCTGATCCCATCACTGTAGCCGTCGAGCGTCGATGGGCTCCCCTTCAGCTCCGCCTCGATGATTTCCTCCAGGATCGCCACCGGCTGCGCGCCCACGAGCTTCTTGTTGTTGATGAAGAAGGTCGGCGTCCCCGTGACCCCGAGGCTCGCGCCACGCTGCAGCTGCGCGTTGATCAGCGAGATGTTCTCCTGCTGGCCGAGGCACTGGGAAAACTTCGCCTGGTCCAGCCCGACCTGCCGCGCATACGCGTTGAACGTGTCGAGCAATCCAGCGCTCGATGGCGCCGCGGTTGGCTCCGCCGTGCTTACCGCCCCGAGCACCGGCGCCCCATCGTCCCCGCTGTCGCCCGGCGGGTCGCCACTGTCGTCGTTGGTCCACCAGATGGCGCCGGCGATGATGCCCGAGCCGATCACCACGGCGATTGGCGTCAGGAAGTAGCTCCATATGGGCGGCTTCTTCACGTACACCGCCCCCGCGTGCGGCTCGGCCGCGGCGCCTGGCGGTAGGGCCGCTTCCGCCTCGTGATCTGTTGATTCAGGGCTTTCGGTCACCGGTCCATGGTGCCCGTTCCGGCCCGTTCGGGCGAATCGCCCGGCAAGCGTTTACCTGGTGTCGAGCCCCCGCAGCACCGCCATCATGATGCTTTCGAGCGTGTTCAGGCTGCTGTCCGCGGCCATCGCCTCCTCTACCCTCCGCTTCGCGTCGGCCCGCGAGTACCCCAGTGCCGAGATGGCCTCCACGGCATCGGCCACCACGCGCCGCTGTTCGAACTTCGCGGCGTCCACCGGCTGCGAGACGCCCCCATCATGCAGGGCAGCCTCGGCGACCACCTTCCCCCGCAGCGTGGCGATGATCTTGTCGGCGCCACGCGCGCCGATGCCCGGCAGCTTCGTCAGCACCGCCCGGTCTTCCTGCTCGATGGCCCGCGCGATCGTGCTCACGGAGATGTTCATCGCCTTCACCGCCTTCGCCGGGCCGATCCCCTCAACCGTGGTGAACTTGCGGAAGAAGTCGCGCTCTGCCCGCCGCAAGAAGCCGACCAGCACCGGCACCGGGTTGTTCGCCGTCGCGTGATAGAAGATGTGCAGCCCGATCTCCGGGCGCGCTCCCTCGGCCAGGTCGCTCTCGCCCGCGATCGCCTGGATCTCCGGCCAGAGCACCAGCGGGACCAGCACCTCGTAGGTCACCCCGCCCACCTCGACCTCGACCAGCGGGCCCGCAACGTCCACCCGGGCAAGCCGCCCCTGCAGGTGCGTAATCACCGGCGGCTCCGAGCCGGGAATGCCGGGTGCGCGCAGACAACCACGCACCGAAGTAAACCACGCGCCGCTTCGTGCCGAAAGCTGGCCCTGCGTTCCTGTGTCCCGTCGTCCCGGCGCAAATCGACAATCGAGAATCGCGAATCGACAATTGACTGGTGCCTGAACTCCCCGAGGTTGAAACGATCCGGCGCGACCTGGAGCCGCTGGTCGCTGGCCGCCGCATCGCCGCGGTCGATGTCGACCCCGGCACGATCGCGCTCCTCGCCGGGGTCCCCATCGAGACGCTCCGCGAGAACCTGGTGGGCCGCACCATCACCACCCTGGGCCGCCGCGGCAAGTACCTCCTCTTCCACCTCGACGATGGCCGTGTCTTCGTCGCCCACCTCCGCATGACCGGCCGGCTCGTCTGGCGCGAACGCAACGCTCCCGCCGAGCCCTACCAGCGTGCCGTCATCGAGCTCGACGATGGCCACGACCTGCGCTGGTGCGACCTCCGGAAGTTCGGCACCTGGCGCATCCACGGCTCGGTCGACGAAGCCACCGCCCGGCTCGGCCCCGAGCCCATCGATAGCGGCCTCACCGAGCGCCATTTCCGCGCCGTGCTCGCGAACCGCACCGCCCCGGTGAAGGCTGTCCTGCTCGACCAGCGGCGCCTCGCCGGGCTGGGCAACATCTACGTCGATGAAGCCCTCTACGAGGCGCGCATCCGCCCCGATACGCCGGCCGGCCTCCTCTCGCCCGCGGCCGCGAAGCGCCTCTTCCATGCCAGCCGCAGCGTGCTCGAACGGGGCATCGCCAACCGCGGCGCCAGCTTCAAAGACTACGTCGATGGCCAGGGCAACCCTGGCCAGCAGCACATGTACGTCCAGGTGTTCCGCCGGACCGGCAAACCCTGCTACGCCTGCGCCACGCCCATCCAACGAACCATCGTCGGCGGCCGGGCCACCCACTTCTGCCCAAGGTGCCAGCCCAGGCCCCGCATCAGGA
>JBBIVC010000032.1:7623-14090 GCA_037439905.1 Thermoflexus sp. | reverse complement strand
GGATGCCTTCTTGCCGGCATCGGCGAGGGCTTTCTTGACCGGCTCGAGGGTGCCGGTCAGGAGGTCGCCGACGAGCTGTTCGAGCTTGGAGCGGGTGAGGGTGATGTTGAGGTGCTTGGGGCCGCTGGCGTCGGCGGTGATGAAGGGGAGGTTGACCTCGGTCTGCTGGGCGCTGGAGAGCTCGATCTTGGCTTTTTCGGCTTCGGCCTTGAGGCGCTGCAGGGCCTGGCGGTCCTGGCGGAGGTCGATGCCCTCGGCCTTCTTGAACTCATCGATGAGCCAGTCGATCACGCGCTGATCGAAGTCGTCGCCGCCGAGGTGGGTATCGCCGTTGGTGCTGAGCACCTGGAAGGTGCCATCGCCGAGTTCGAGGATGGAGATATCGAAGGTGCCGCCGCCGAGGTCGTAGACGGCGATGAGCTCGTCGTGCTTCTTATCGAGGCCGTAGGCGAGGGAGGCGGCGGTGGGCTCGTTGATGATGCGGAGGACTTCGAGGCCGGCGATCTTGCCCGCGTCCTTGGTGGCCTGGCGCTGGGCATCGTTGAAGTAGGCGGGGACGGTGATCACGGCCTCGGTGACGGGTTCTCCGAGATAGGCCTCCGCATCGGCCTTGAGCTTCTGGAGGATCATGGCGCTGATCTCGGGCGGG
Organism: Thermoflexus sp.; assembly: GCA_037439905.1. Taxonomy (GTDB): domain Bacteria; phylum Chloroflexota; class Dehalococcoidia; order Tepidiformales; family Tepidiformaceae; genus Amarobacter. The sequence goes on along the minus strand of JBBIVC010000032.1, from coordinate 13,441 downwards.
CTGTAGCTGCGTTCGCCGAGCTTGACGCTGGCATCGCCGTTCGGGGCCGCGGAGACCTTGTAGGGGACGAGCTTGAGGTCGCGCTGGACCTCGGGGTCATCGAGCTTGCGGCCCATGAAGCGCTTGATGCTGAAGATGGTGTTTTCGGGGTTGGTGACGGCCTGGCGCTTGGCGACCTGGCCCACGAGGCGTTCGCCGGACTTGGTGACGGCGACGATCGAGGGTGTGGTGCGGGCGCCTTCAGCGTTGGGGATGACGACCGGCTCGCCACCTTCCATGACGGCCATGCAGCTGTTGGTGGTGCCGAGGTCGATACCGATGACTTTGCCCATGTGTTACTCCTGTTCGCCGCGGGTAGCCTGCCGCGGCCGGTGGGTGGTGGTGTTGGCGAGCCTGGCTGGCGGCTCGTGTGTTGGGTTGTGGGTCATGCCGGGGGTGCTTCGCCGACGATGACCATGGCGGGCCGGATGACCTTGCCCTGGAGCTCGTAGCCCTTTTGGACCACGTGAAGGACCTTGCCGTCTTCCCCGGGCTGGCGGCCGACAGCTTCGTGGCGCGCCGGGTCGAAGGGTTCGTTTTCGGCGGCGATTTCGGCGACGCCCATGGCCTCGAGGAGGCGGCTGAACTTGTGATGGATGTTGATGATGCCCTGGACCCAGTTGAGCCCGGCCAGGGTGGAATCAACGGAAGCTACCGCCCTGTCGAGGTCATCGAACACGGGAAGGAGGTTGATGACGAGGGCGGCGTTGGAGAGCCGGGCCATTTCGCCGCGTTCCTGTTCGACCCGGCGCTTGTAGTTGATGAAATCGGCGGCGCTGCGCTGCCAGTTCTTGTAGTAGGTCTCGGCCTTTTCGCGTTCGGCTTCGAGCTCGGATTTCGGGCCGGTTGCGGGGTCAGCGGCGCCGGCGCCGCCGGGCGAGCCGGCCCCGGGTTCGCTGGCATCTTCATGCATGCGCGATGCCGCGCGCTTATCGACGATGCGTTCATCGGATTGATCCGCCATATCCACCTCCATGGTGGCGCCTCCCTGGCGCCGGGAATGAGCGAGCGGGGAAGTCAATCGGCTTCTCCATAGAACTCGCGGATGAGCTCGGTGAGGACGTCGCTGACGTAGCGAACGTGGGCGACGGCATCGCCGTATTGCATGCGGGTTGGGCCGAGGATGCCGACGATGCCGCCGGCGCCGCCGGCCGGGCCGTAGCGGGCGAGGACGAAGCTCATGTCCTGGTACGGGCCTTCGCGGTTTTCATCGCCGATGACGATGGCGACGCCGGGCTGGGCGAGGGCGTCGGTGGGGATGGCATCGCGCAGCCGGCGCTCCTGGACGGCATCGAGGGTATCGAGGATGCGGTCGCTCTGGCCGAATTCGGGCTGGCGGAGCATTTCGCGGACGCCTTCGACGACGGGGGCATCGACCTGTGCGGCCTGCTCCTTCAGGAGGAGGTCGGTGAGGGCGGCGATGACGGCGGCCTCGACCTGGCTGAGGGGCTCGGTGGTATCGCGCACGGGGAATTCGGCGACGGTTTTCCCGCCGAATTCGGCGTTGAGCCGGGCGGCGAGGCGGGTGAGCTGGTCCTGGTGGACGGGCACGGGGAAATCGATGGTGCGCTGATGGACGCCGCTATCGCTGGTGACGGCGACGAGGAGGGCGCGGTTTTCGAGGAGTTCGACGAGCTGGAGCTGCTTGAGGCGCACCTCGATGAGCCGTGGCTGGGTGATGAGGGCGAGGTTGTGCATGTGGTTGGCGAGCACGCTGGCGGCCAGGCCGATCCACTCCTCAAGGTCACGCGAGGCCTGGTGGAACTGGTGGAGGATGGTGAACTGCTCTTGCGGGGTGAGCGCGCGCTCGGGCATGAGGCTGGAGACGTAGTAGCGATAGCCGCGGTGGCTGGGGATGCGGCCGGCGGAGGTATGGGGGTGGGTGATCATGCCCTCGTCTTCGAGGGCAGCCATTTCGTTGCGGACGGTGGCGCTGGAGAGGCCGAGGCGATGGCGCTCGACAAGCGCCTGCGACCCGACGGGCTGGGCGGAGCCGACGAAGTCATCGACGATGAGAGCGAGGATGCGCGCCCGGCGCTCTGACAATGGCATTATCAACCCTGTTGGCCCAGTTTAGCACTCCGGTACGTAGAGTGCTAAGGGAGCAGGTTCAGTGTACCAAAGGGGCTGGAGGGCGGAAAAGTGGCCGGGGCGAAGTGCGATTGTCGATTGCCGATTGCCGATTGCAGACTGCCGACTGACGGCGGGGCGAAGTGCGAAGGGCGAAGTGCGAACTGCGGAGTGCGGAGTGCGAGGGCGAACGAGTTAGAAATCGATCGTTTCGATCTCGATGTCGAAGAGCTCGGCATCGAGGCGCCATTCGGCGATGGCGGAGGCGATGGCCTGGGCCTGTTCGCCGGCGTGGCGGGAGTTGTTGGAGAGCACGGCCGCGCCGATGACGGCGTTCGCCGGGTCATCGAGGTCATCGAGTTCGGCGATGGAGGCGTTGAACCGGTTCCGGAGCCGTTCGACGACGGATTTCACGATGGCGCGCTTTTCTTTGAGCGTGCGGGAAGGGAGGCGGAGATGGAGGCGGAGGAGGGCGACGGTCATGTGAGCGAAGGGAAGTATGCGAGATGCGCCCCGCAACGTGGGACGCTGCCGGTGCATCACGCGCCAGCGGCGAGCGACCTCCAGGCGGCGAGGGCGAGCTTCTCTGAGCCGTCGGGCCTGGCGAGGCCGATGGCGTCGTTCTCATCGAGGTCATGCAGCCAGGGCCAGCCGAGGAGGTGGAGCTCGACGCCCTGGTCGCGTGTGAGGCGGGAGACGGCGTGGTGGAGGAACTCGGCCTGGGCCTGCTCACCGCCGAGGGCGTCGAGGGATGGCCAGGCGATTTCGCTGAAGGCCAGGCGTTTCCCCGGGAGGAGGTCGAGGAGGCGGGAGTAGTAGTCACCGGGGATGAGCGAGGGGTCGCGCTTGCCGAGTGCGTAGGGGTAGCTGGTGAGGACGAGGAGGTCGAGCGAACGGGCGTCGAAGCGGCGGAGGACCTCGAGGTTCGCCTCACGATTCGCGGCGACGATCTCCCGGGCGAACGTACAGAAGACCAGGGTGGACGGGGAGAGCTCCTTGACGGCGTCGTAGATTTCCTGGTGCAGGCCCAGGTAGTGGACGAACCCGTTGGGGCCCTCATCGCCGAACTGTTCGTACCAGCGGTTCACTTCGTTCCCGATCGAGAGGTAGCGAGGGCGGGCGGCCTTCACGACATCGATGGCGGCCTGCTTGTAGGTGGCGCGCCAGGCCGGGTCAGCGAGGGTGGGGCTGGCGAGCGATGGCGGCGCGGTGAGCGATGGCCCGGGCGCGATGAAGGAAAGGTGGACAATCGGGAACATCCCGTTGCCGCGCACGAGCCGCGTGAGGAAGGTTTCGCCCCAATCGCCGCGAAGGTCTGTGGCGAGGTTGTAGTAGGGCGTTGGCCTTCCCCAGATGGGGACGAACTCGGCGAGGCTGGCGGCGCTGGCGTAGGCCTGGTCGAAGGTTTGGCCGCGCGCAGGGGAAGGGAGGAGGCCCATGAAGTAGCCCCTGGGCGGGAGCCGCGGATCATCGGCGGGGACCAGTGGGGTGGGTTCGGGCCCGGGGCGCGACTCCTTTCCACAGGCCGTGAGGATGGCGCCACTCGCGACGGCGCCAAGCAGGCGAAGGAAGTGACGACGTTGCATCGCAGCCCCCTCGGTTCGGTGCGGGTGGGCAGAGGGCACGGGTGCGGTCGCGGGCGTGGCCCGGCGCCACGGCGGCGCGTTGCGCACCGGCGAGAGCGTAGCGCAGCGAACGGCGAGGGCGCGAGGGAACGCGTCCGCGGGAACGGGCATCCCAGCGCGCCATTGCTGGCGCGCCCCGGGTTCCGGGCGCATGCAGTCCCGCCGGGCGCACTTCGCACTTCGCACTTCGTCCTTCGGCCGTGGGGCTGCGGGGCGCGGTGGCGGGATTGGGGCCTTCGTTCACGTTCGCCCCACCACCGGGTATCCGGTAGAATCCGGCCACAAACGCTCCCTGAGCCACTTCCGGAGAATCAATGAACACCATCGAGTTCCTGCAGATCTCGTCGGCCGTGGTCCCCGACCGCGAAGCGCTGGTCGAGTTCGGCGGAAACAACAAGCGAATCACGTATGCGGAGATGTATCCGCTGGTTGTGAAGCTTGCGAACGCCCTCCAGGGCCTGGGCATCGAGCACGGGCAGAACGTGGCCGTGATGTCGGTCAACAGCGCGGACTACGTGCTGACGTACTACGCCTGCGCGATGCTGGGCGTGACCTTCGTGCCGCTGAATTACCGGGCGAAGGATGAAGAGCTGACGCACATGCTGAACGTGAGCCAGTGCCAGGCGGTCTTCGTTTCGGAGCGCTACCTGGACCTGGTGGAGCGCATCAGGCCGACCCTGACCCATACGCAGCACTACATCGCCTACAGCGGCGGCAGGGTGGCGGGCTTCCTCGACTACGACGAGCTGATGGCGAATGCCTCCGAGGAGGAGATCTGGTCGGAAGTCGACGACAAGGAAGCGACGATCATCATCTTCACTTCGGGGACGACGGCGCTGCCGAAGGGCGTGCAGCTGACGTACCTGGACATGACGGCGTATGTGACGAACCAGCAGCCGGCCGACCCGGAAGTGCACGAGAAGGTGCTCGTTTCGGCGCCGTTCTTCCACGTGGCTGGCGCGACGACGATGATGCTGGCGATCTGGAGCGGGCGGACGCTGGTGATCCTGCCGACGTTCACGCCGGAGGATTGGCTGGCGGCGGTCCAGAAGGAGGGCGTGACCCACGCCTTTGTGGTGCCGACGATGCTGAAGCGGATCATGGAGGTGCCGGACTTCGACAAGTACGACATCTCTTCGCTCAAGAGCATCACCTATGGCGCGGCGCCGATGCCGTACGAGGTGGTGCGGCGGGCGTGCGACATCTTCCCGCCGAGGGGCATCGGGCTCATCAATGCGTATGGGCAGACGGAATCGACGGCGACGCTGACGTTCCTGGGCCCCGAGGACCACGACCTGAGCACCGATACGGCGGTGAAGGAGCAGCGGCTGCGTTCGGTCGGCAAGCCGATGCCGGACGTGGAGCTGGGGATCATGGACGAGCGGAACCGGCTGTTGCCGCCGGGGCAGGAAGGCGAGATCTGCGTGCGCTCGGACCGCGTGATGAAGGGCTACTACAAGCAGGAAGACGCGACGAGCTCGGCGATCATCGATGGCTGGCTGCACACGGGCGACGTGGGCAAGCTGGATGAGGGCGGCTACCTGTACATCACGGGCCGGAAGAAGGACCTGATCATCCGCGGCGGCGAGAACATTTCTCCCGGCGAAATCGAGAACGTGCTGGAGGACCACCCGGACATCGAGGAGGCGGCGGTGATCGGCGTGCCCGATGTGGAGTGGGGCGAGGTGGTGAAGGCAGTGATCGTGCCCAAGCCGGGCAAGAAGGTGACGGCCGAGGAGATCAACGCCTACGCGAAGTCGCGGCTGGCATCGTTCAAGGCGCCACAGTACATCGCGATCGTGCCGGAGCTGCCGCGGAACCACCTGGGCAAGGTGCTGAAGACGGACCTCCGGAAGGTGTACGGGACGCCGACGAACGACGGCGTGTAGCCAGCCGGTCCACGTGAGGGAAATCAGACGCCGCTCCAGCGATGGGGCGGCGTTGTTGTTTCGGCGAGATGGGCCTTGCCGTGATTCGTCCGAACGCGCAAGCGGGTTGGGCGGGTTCGCGCAAGCGAGGCAGCTGAACCGGCGCCGGCCTTTTCGTTCGCCCCGAACCTTCCCCTCCGGTAGTATCCGCTCACC
>JBBIVC010000032.1:2884-7523 GCA_037439905.1 Thermoflexus sp. | reverse complement strand
GGCGCCGGCCTTTTCGTTCGCCCCGAACCTTCCCCTCCGGTAGTATCCGCTCACCTGGGTTAACCGCTCCCTAACCCGGCGCGGTGGCCCCAAACTACCCTCCGGGATTCGGAATATGACCAGTTTGCCAGAGCGCCGCCCGCCGGGCGGCCAGCCTTCGGGGAAGGGGACCCGCCTGCGGGTCAGCACCGGGGGCATCATCGTCCCGGTCGCCATCATCGGCGCCATCGCGGCGTTCGAGACGGCGCGGACCACCGACGCCTCGCGCGAGGTATTCTTCAACATCAGCACGCCGTGGCTGATGTACTTCGTTTTCGTCGCCTCGATCGGGGTGATCGTTGGGGCGTTCGTGCAGCGCGCGCGGATCTGGCGGCTGGGCAAGCCGCGGCCGGTGCTGAACAACTTCGGCGCGCGCCTGACCAACCTGCTGACGGCCGGCGCTGGCACGAGCCGGGTGAAGAACGACCGGTTCGCCGGGGTGATGCACGGGCTGATTTACACGAGCTTCGTCGGCCTGACGATCGTGACGATCCTGCTGGCGCTCGATGACTACCTGCCGCTGATCTTCGGTTCCGATGCGGAGCACGCCTTCCTGAAGGGCGGGGTGTACCTGGCCTACAGCCTTGTGGGCGATGTGCTGGGCGTGATGGGCCTTGTGGGCGTGGGGATGGCGGTGTACCGGCGCTATGTCGCGCCCCCGGGCAAGCTCACCTGGGACAGGCGGGCCAACGAGGACGCCATCATCGTGGGGCTCCTGGGCATCGTGCTGTTCACCGGCATCGTCGTCGAGGGCCTGCGCATCGGCGGCGACGAAATCCCGGGCGGGAACGAAGACTGGTCGAAGTGGTCGCCCGCGGGCTGGGTGGTCGCGAAGGTGCTCGGGGGCGTGAGCGAGAGCGCGCTGCTGGACTTCCACGTGGGGTTCTGGTGGTTCCATGTGGTGGGCGCGTTCGTGCTGCTTTCGCTGATGGCGGTCACGAAGTTCCGGCACATCGTGCTGGCACCTTTGAACGCGTTCTTCAAGCGGCCGGCGACGCCGCTCTACCTGGCGCCGATGGGCGACATCGAGAAGCTCATCGAAGAAGGGGCAGGGCTCGGCGCGGGCCGGCTCCAGGACTTCACCTGGAAGGAGCTGTTCGACGCCGACACGTGCGTGCGCTGCGGGCGCTGCACCGAGGTGTGCCCGGCGTACACGGCAGGCCAGCCGCTTTCGCCGATGGCCCTTATCCAGGACTTGAAGACCTATATGAACCACGCGGGGCCGCTGCTCATCGCGGGGAAAGACCCGGAGACGGAGCTGGCGGAGCCGCTGGTTGGCGGGTACATCAAGGACGAGACGCTGTGGGCATGCCGCACCTGCGGGGCCTGCATGCAGGAGTGCCCGGTGCTCATCGAGCACGTGCCGAGCATCGTCGACATGCGCCGCTACCTGGTGATGGAACAGGCCCGCGTGCCGGCGACAGCGCAGGCGGCGCTCCAGAACCTGGAGCAGCGTGGCCACCCGTGGCGGGGCACGCAGCTCACGCGCGAGACGTGGATCGAACAGCTGCGGGCCGAGGGCATCGAGGTGCCGATCTTCGATGGGACGCAGGAGTACCTGTACTGGGTCGGCTGCTCGGGTGCGCTGGTCGAACGGAACGTGCCGATCACGCAATCGGTGGTGAAGCTGCTGATCGATTCGGGGACGAGCTTCGGGGTGCTGGGGCAGATGGAATCGTGCAATGGCGACCCGGCGCGGCGGCTCGGCAACGAATTCCTGTTCGCGACGATGGCGCAATCGAACGCGGAGACGTTCGCGGAGCTGGGCGTCAAGCGGGTGATCACGGCCTGCCCGCACTGCTTCAACACGTTCAAGAACGAGTACGGCGACTTCGGTGGGAACTACGAGGTGACGCATCACGCGGACTTCCTGCAGCTGCTGGTGGCGAAGGGGGCGCTGAAGCCGAAGGAGATGCTCGGGAAGACGGTGACGTACCACGATAGCTGCTACATCGGTCGCGGGAACGGCATCTACGATTCGCCGCGGCAGGTGCTGGAGTCGATCCCCGGGGTGAACCTGGTGGAGATGCCGCGGAGCCGCGAGCGGGGCCTGTGCTGTGGCGCGGGCGGCGGCAACATGTGGCAGGAAGAGGCGGGCACGCGGGTGAACCACCTGCGCGCGGCCGAGGCGGCAAACACGGGCGCGAGCATCGTGGCGACGGCCTGCCCGTTCTGCATCCAGATGTTTGACGACGGCATCCCGGCCATTCAGCCAGACGAGGAGAAGCGGACGATCAAGGCGTACGACATCGCAGAATTGCTGGAAGTGAGCGTGAAGCCGGCGGCGATGGCGATCCAGGACGGTTCGGTAGAGGTGCCGCCGGGCGTGGCGTGAGCCGCGAGCGGGGAGGACGAAGACAGGGGCCCGTGGCGGATGCCACGGGCCTCGCTTTTTTTGGGTACTTGCATTTCGTACGGGATAACGTACGCTCGGGTCATGAAGTCGATACCGGTCACGCGGGCACGAGAACAGTTGGGCCGCCTCGTCGATGAAGTTGCGGAGTCGAGTGAGCCTGTCCAGATCTCCGGACCTCGGGCGGATGCCGTGCTGGTTTCCGCGGATGACTGGCGTGCGATCCAGGAGACCCTCTACCTCCTGTCGGTACCCGGGATGCGAGCGTCGATTCGGGAAGGCCTGCAAGTACCTCTCGATGAATGCGAGGACTCGCCGGGCTGGTGAGCAGCTGGCGCGTCGTCTTCACCAGACAGGCGCAAAAGGATGCCGTTCGACTCAAGCGAGCGGGCCTCCGGAACAGGGCTGACCAGCTCCTGGCTGTCCTGCGTGAAGACCCGTATCAGAATCCTCCGCAGTTCGAGAAGCTTGTTGGCGACCTTGCCGGCGCGTATTCCAGGCGCATCAACATCCAGCACCGCCTGATCTACCAGGTATTCGACGAAGAGCACGTCGTCAAAGTCATTCGGATGTGGACGCACTACGAGTGAGAGCCCGGCGGCGGGTAGAGGAACGCGGAAGGCCCGAGGGGGCTACCCGGGGCGGCGGCGGCGCTCGATGACCTCGGCCAGGGTCTCGCCGAGGGCGGCCTCGAGGCCGGCGATGTGCTCGGCATCGTGGGCGGCCCAGTAGCGGACCAGCCCGGAGATGGCGAACTCGCGGCCGGCGGGGGCCTGTCCGCGGCGCGTCCAGTCCTGGGGGCGAAGGGAGCGCAGGATGGCGATGCTGGCCTGGCGCTGGAGGGCGAAATCGGCGAGGAGCCACTCCTTGCGGTCGCGGTCGCGGTTGCGGGCAGGCTCCCAGGCGTCGGCGGCGGGGAAACGGAGGACGGGGTTGTCCTCGGCGAGCATCCGTTCGAGGGCGACGCGCATGCCCAGGTACTCCTCGTCGCGGAGGTGGGCGAGGATAGTGCGGGGGCTCCAGCCGCCGGCGAACGCCATGTCGAGCCGTTCCTCGGGGGCTTCGGCGACGAGGTGGGCGAGGGTGCGCGGGGTAGCGGCCAGGCTAGCGATGAGATCGTCCATGAAGGTACTGTAGCGGGCCGGGCCGGATTGAGCCGCGAGGGGCGCCAGTTGCCTATACTTCCGCGTATGCCCGAACCGATAGCTTCCCGCGTCCGCGCCGCCGGCGTGGACCTGCAACTGTACGAATGGCCCGCGGATGGGCCGGTTGTTTTTTTCGCCCACGCCACGGGGTTCCACGCGCGATGCTGGGACCGGGTGATCGCGCGGCTGCCCGGCATCCACGCCTACGCGCTCGACATGCGCGGCCACGGGCGGAGCGACAAGCCCGCACCGCCGTATCCCTGGACGAATTTCGGGCGCGATGTGGCGGCGGTGGCGCGCCACCTCGGCCTGGATGGCGCGCTGGGCGTCGGCCATTCGAAGGGTGGCCACGCGGTGACGCTGGCGGCATCGCTCGAACCCGGCATCTTCTCGAAGCTGCTGCTGGTCGACCCGGTGATCGGGCCGCGGGTGCGCGACCCGCGTCCCTCGTTCGAAGGCGACCACTTCGCGGCGCGGCGGCGGAACGAGTGGTCGTCGCCGCAGGAGATGTACGAGCGGTTCAAGGACCGTCCCCCGTTCAGCAGCTGGGACCCGGAGGTGCTGCGCGACTACTGCGAGTACGGGCTGGTCCCGAACCCGGACGGGGAGGGGTACGTGCTCGCCTGCCCGCCAACCATCGAGGCGGCAACGTACGCCGGGGCGATGGCGACCGACATCTACCCGGCTATCGAGTCGCTGACGATCCCGGTGCGCGTGTTGCGGGCGCGGCAGCGGACCGAGGCCGGGCCGCTGGACATGAGCAGCTCGCCGACGGCGCCGGACCTGGCGAGCCACTTCCAGCATGGCGAGGATGTGTTCCTCCCGCAGTACAGCCACTTCATCCCGATGGAAGACCCGGGGTTCATGGCGAAGCACGTGCTCGAGATGCTGGGGTGAGTGGGGTGACGGCGCGGCTGCCAGCCCTGCGCCACCGCGACTTCCGGGCGCTGTGGATCGGGAGCGCGTGCTCGAGCATCTCGCTGTGGACGCTGCTGCTGGGCAACGCGTGGATCGTCTACAAGCTGAGCGACTCGTCGCTGTGGGTGGGGGTATCGACCTTCGCCTCGATGTCGCCATACCTGGTAGCGCCGCTGGGCGGGAT
>JBBIVC010000032.1:0-2820 GCA_037439905.1 Thermoflexus sp. | reverse complement strand
CATCCTGGTGCGGAGCACGCGCCTGGCGACGTTCGGGGTGACGGCCACGCTGGCGGTGCTGGCGATCACGGACGTCATCGCGGTGTGGATGGTGGTCTCGCTGGCGTTCGTGCAGGGGATCATCCGGTCGGTGGAGATCCCCTCGGACCAGGCGCTGCTGGCGAACGTGGTGCCTGCGGGCGACCTGGGGAACGCGGTGGCGCTGACGAGCACCACGCAACACGGGTCGCGGGCGGCGGGGCCCCTGCTGGCGGGGCCGCTGCTGGCGACCATCGGGGTGGAAGGCGCCTATGGCATTTCGGCGCTGTTCGCGCTGCTGTCGTTCTCCTCGGTGCGGCGGGTACGGGTGTCATCGCGCGGGGGAGTGACGCGCCTGCGGGACGTGGGCGAGAACATGCGCGAAGGGATGGCCTACATCGGGCGGACGCCGGAGGTGGCGGCGATCTTCGTGCTGGTGTTCGCGCACTGCTCGCTGACGATGTCGTTCGATGCGATGTTGCCGGGGTTCGCGGAGACGCGGCTGCACAGCCCATCGGGGGGCTTCACGATCATGACGTTCGGGGTGGGGGCTGGAGCGCTGGTGGGGACGTTCATCCTGGCGGTGACGACGGGAGGGCAGCGGGGGACGTTGCTGCTCGGCACGGCGCTGGTGAGCGGCATTTCGCCGATGTTGATGGCCGGGAGCCATCACGTGCCGCACGCGGCGATTGGGGCGATCCTGATGGGCTCCTCGCAGGCGATGTTCATGGCGCTCAGCGCGGTGCTGCTGCAGGAGGTGGTGCCGGACGACATCCGCGGGAGGGTGATGAGCCTGTACCTGATGTCGGCGGGCGGGGTGATGGCGTTCATGAACCTGGCGTTCGGGGCGCTGGCCGATCGGACGGGGGCGCCCGTGTTGTTCTTCCTGCCTGGGGCGGCGTTTGTGGTGATTACGATGGGAAGCCTGGTGACGGGGCCGCATTTGCGGCGGATTTACCGGACGGGGACGGCGGCGGCGACGGCGTAGAAAGTTCGAAGGGCGAAGTTCGAAAGGCCGAGTTCGAACGGCGAAGGGCGAGGAGGGCTCGCCGGGACTGGTGGGGTGGTGTGCCTCAGGCCGCTTTGCCGGAGACGACGAGCTGGTGGCGGCCGCCGGCCTTGGCGGAATACAGGGCCTTATCGGCCAGGTCGTAGGCGCGGGCAACGGCGACGGCGGTGATGTCGGATGCGCGGCGGCAAGGTGCGAGGCCGGCGCTGACGGTCACCGTGATGGACTTGCCGCCGGGCAAGTCGACGGGTGTGGCGGCTACGCGCTCGACGATGCGGGCGGCGACGGCCTGCGCTTCCTCGACCTGGCCGTGGAAGAGGACGGCGAACTCCTCGCCGCCCAGGCGGCCGACGGCGCCGGCTTCGCCCGCGGCGCTGGCGATCCGTTCGGCGACGGCCCGGAGGACGATATCGCCGGCGGGGTGGCCGTGGGTGTCGTTGATGGCCTTGAAGGAATCGATATCGAAGATGGCGATGGCCGAGGGGCGGCGCGATTCGGCCAGTTCGAACCAGGCGCGGCGGGAGAGGACGCCGGTGAGGCCATCGTGGCTGGCCAGGTACTCGGCCCGGCGGCGGGAGGCCTCGGCAGCGCGAGCGAGCTCCTCGGCCTCCTCCTTGGCGGCGCGGAGGGCATCGTTGAGCATGCGGAGCTCGCGTTCGGCATGGACGCGCTCGGTGACGTCCATCGTGACCGCGATGACGGCGACGGGGACGCCCGAGTCGTCGCGAAGGGGGGCGAACTGCGTTTCGTAGTCGCGGCCGTTGGCGTGGGCGTTGGCGGAGAAGGTTTCGCCAGCCAGGCAACGGGCGATGTGCTGGCGGGTGGCAGCAGCGACATCGGGGGGAAGGACTTCGAAGACGGAGGCGCCGGTGAGCAGGCCGCCGGAGCGGACGGCCCGCGGGAGGCTGGCGCCCTCGGAGAGGGTGATGGCGCCATCGGGCTGGATGACGGTGATGAGCGCGGGGGAATTGGCGAAGACCGCGCGGAGCTGGGCTTCGGCCTCGCGCAGTTCGCGGTTGAGGCGGAAGGCGGTGACGGTGTTGCTCGCCTGGGAGACGAGGGCGCTGAGGAAGCTGACTTCCTCCTCTTCGAAGGAGTGGGATTCGGAGGCGCAAAAGGTGACGCTGCCCATGAGCTGTTCGCGGAAGAAGAGGGGGAAGCAGGCCATGGAGAGGATGTGGGCCTGCTGGTAGTAGCCGCGCAGGCTATCGTCGACGAGCATCTGCTCGGCGGGGTCGAAGACATCGGGGACGAGGTAGGGCATGCGCGTCCAGGCCAGGTGGCGGGCGACGCGGAGGTCCCGTTCGAGGGCGGTGGGGCCCATGTTCCCGGTGCGTCCCTGTTCGGCGATGGTGGTGCCGGAGTGCCGGCCGACGTTGAGGGCGCGGTCGGTGACGCGTTCGATCGCCGGGTCGGTGAGGGTGATGGCGACCCAGGCGAAGCCGGAGGCCTTGGCGAGGGCGGTGGAGAGGCCGGTGAGCACCTCGTTCACGTCGTCGGAGCGGCTGAAGGCCTCGGCGACATCGGCGAGGGCGCTGAGCTGGGAGCGCTGGCGCTGCTGGCGTTCGGCATCGAGGACGTTGCCGGCCAGGTAGGCCAGGAGCGGGCGGATGGTCGCGACGAGGTCGACCTGTGCGGGAGTGAGGCCGCCGGGCCAGGGGCCGCGGACGACAAGGATTTCGGAGTTGCTTTCGTTGCCGGGGAGGAGGGTGGCGAAGGGGGTAGCGGGGATGCCAGGGACGAGCTCCTGGAGGTCAAGCACCATGCGATCGCGAACGGTGAAGATGCCGCCG
>JBBIVC010000031.1:3854-14184 GCA_037439905.1 Thermoflexus sp. | reverse complement strand
CGCGGCCTGACAGGCAAGGCGGCTCGTATCAAGGAGAAGCGGTTCTAGGGTCGTATCCCGGCCACTGCCTTCAACGGCCCCGGCGAACCAGCCGGGGCCGTTTGTTGTGGGCTGCGGCCGGGGGCCGGGGTCTACTTGCCCGGTGCGCCCGGAGCGCGCTCCGCCGGCACGGGGCCTCCCGTGGCGGTCGCGCCCTGGGGCACCTGCCCCGGCGGGCCACCCTGCACCGTCCGGCGCAGCGGCAACTCCTGCATCAGTGCGGCGAACAGGGCGCAGATGAGCGACGCTCCGAACGCCGCCAGGTAGATGTTCCGCACCGCGCGGACCACGCTCTCGCCCTGGGCCGACTCGGCGCGGGCGAGGATCTCTTCGCCACCGTCCAGCGCCGTCACCTGCTGCGAGATGCGGGCATACGCCTGCTTGTTCAGCTTCACGGTCGGGTCGTCGAGCTGGGCCGTGATAGCCGGCCCAACCGCCGCGCGGTCTTCCGGCCCGAACCGGTCCTCGAACTCTGCGTGATAGGTATTCGCAAGGATCGCACCGAACACGGCGATGCCGAGCACGCTGCCGATCTGCCGGAAGAACTGGCTCGAGGAGCTGGCGACACCGATGTACTGGTAGCTCACCGCGTTCTGCACCACCAACGACATCGTGGGCAGGACGAGCCCGAAGCCCAGGCCAAGCACCACCATCATGGCGCTGATATGCCAGAGCTTCGTCTCGAGGCTGAGCTGCGTGAGCATCCCGAGCGCAATGGCGATGAGCACCGTACCGAGGAACGTCTGCCACTTGTACTTCCCGGTGCGGGAAATCACCTGGCCACCCACCACGCTGGTGATCAGCACGCCGAGGCTTTGCGGCGTGCTGATCACGCCGGACGTTGTCGCCGAGGCATCGAGCGCGGTCTGGACATAAATGCCCAGGAACTGGAACGCGCCGAACACGCCAACCCCGAACGTGAACACGATCAGGTTCGACATGAGGAACACGCGGTTGCGGAAAAGGTGGAGCGGGAGGATGGGCTCGGGGTGGCGCGCCTCCTGCCAGATGAAGAACCCGAGAATGACCACCGACCCGCTGAGCAGGCCGATGATCTCTGTCGAACCCCACGCATACTTGTCGCCGGCCCAAACGAGGGCCAGGAGCGCCATGACCGAGGAAGCCGAGAGCAGGGCGGCGCCAACGAAGTCCAGTCGCGGGTTCGCCGAGCGCACCTTCGCCGGGAGGTTGAAATAGATCGCCGGCATGGCGATGAGGCTCACCGGGATGTTCACGTAGAAGACCCAGCGCCAACTCAGGTTATCCGTCAGGAACCCGCCGAATGTGGGGCCCAGGATGCTGGCCAGGCTAAACATGCCCGTGAACAGGCCGATGTACTTGCCGCGCTCCGCGGGCGAAAACAGGTCGCCCATGGTGGCGAAGACCGAGGCGAAGATCATGCCCCCGCCAAGGCCCTGGACCGCGCGCATCCAGATGAGGACCGGCATGCTTGGCGCCGCCCCACAGGCAGCCGAGGAGACCATGAAAATGAAGACGCCGCCGATGAGGAACAGCTTTCGCCCGTAGATATCGCCGAGCTTCCCCACGAGCGGGATGATGACCGTGGAGGTCAGCATGTAGCTCGTGAACAGCCACGAAAGGAGGCCGAACCCCCCGAGGTCCGCAAGGATGCGCGGCGTCGCGGTCGAGACCACGGTCTGGTCCAGCGCGCCGACGAACAGGCTGACCATCAGGCTGCCGAGCAGCAACCATTTCTGGCGGTTGTCGAGGGTCTCGCCGAGCGGGACTCCGGCGGATGGTTGCATGCTTGCCCCCAGCCCTTCACGTCTGCGTGAAGTAAGCCAGAAGCGTACATAGTTCGCTCGAAGCGAACAATTGGGGCCAATTCTGCCCTCTTCCCGCTGTTCGGTAGCGGACTTCCCCGCTACGGTTGATCAGAAGGCTCCAGCACGCTGCCGCTGGTCGCGCCGCGCTCTCTCGAGGTACCCGGATGATCGAAACTGCCGCGCCTGCCGGCGCACGTGCCGCCTTGCGCGAGGAAGTGCGCCGCCGGCGCACTTTCGCGATCATCTCGCACCCCGACGCCGGTAAGACCACCCTCACCGAGAAGTTCCTCCTCTATGGCGGCGCTGTCGAGGAAGCCGGGTCCGTGCGCGCCCGCGGAAACGCGCGCCGTTCGACGTCCGATTGGATGGCGATGGAGCGCCAGCGCGGCATCTCGGTCACCTCCACCGCCCTGCAGTTCGACGCCTTCGGCTGCAAGTTCAACCTGCTCGATACGCCCGGCCACCAGGACTTCAGCGAGGACACCTACAGGACGCTGGCCGCGGTCGATAGCGCCGTCATGGTGCTCGATAGCGCGAAGGGCATCGAGGCGCAGACGCGCAAGCTGTTCGACGTCTGCCGGATGCGCAAAATCCCGGTGCTGACCTTCATCAACAAGCTCGATCACCCGGGACGCGAGCCCCTGGAGCTGCTCGATGAGATTGAGCGTGTGCTTGGCATGCTGGCCGTGCCACGCAACTGGCCGATTGGCGACGGCCCCACCTTCCGGGGCGTATACGACCTGGTGAACCACGCCGTCCTCCAGTTCGAACGGACCGAGGGAGGCCGCTACCGGGCGCCGGTGACCGTGGGGAGCATCGACGACCCGCAGCTGACCGCCATCCTCGGCGACAAGGGCCACGCCGTCCTGCGCGAGCAGATCGACCTGATCCGTGGCGTCACGCCGGAATTCGACAGGGAAGCATTCCTGCGCGGCGAGATGACACCGGTCTTCTTCGGGAGCGCGCTCAATAGCTTCGGCGTCGAGCCGTTCGTGGAGGCGCTGGCGAACCTGGCGCCCGCGCCCGGGCCCCGGGCGTCGGATGCCGGCGAGGTGGCCCCGGACTCCGAGGAGTTCTCCGGGATCATCTTCAAAATCCAGGCGAACATGGACCCGCAGCACCGGGACCGCATGGCCTTCCTCCGGGTCTGTTCGGGGCGGTTCGAAAAGGACATGACGGTGTACCACCCGCGGCTCGGGCGCAGCATCCGCGTGACGCGGCCGCACCGGTTGTTCGCGCGCGAACGGGAAACGGTGGAGGAGGCGTACGCGGGTGATGTCATCGGCCTCGTGAACCCGGGGCTCTTCCTCATCGGCGATACGCTGACATCGAGCAAGAACCTGCGTTACGAGCCGATCCCCCGGTTCGAGCCAGAGTGCTTCGCGCAACTGGAAAGCTTCAGCTTCGCGAAGTCGAAACAGTTCCAGCGGGGCCTGGAGCAGCTCGAGGAAGAGGGCGCCGTGCGGGTGTTCTGGCCACTCGATGGGACGCGAACACCGATCCTGGGCGCCGTCGGCACGCTCCAGTTCGAGGTTGTCGCATCCCGCCTCGAGACCGAATACGGCGTGGAATCGAAGGTCGTGCCCATGGAGCACACGGTGGCGAAGCGGGTGAAACTGCCACCTGGCGGTCAGGTGCAGTGGCCCCGCTCGTCGATTCGCGTGCGCGACCGTCACGGGGACCTGGTCGCCATCTTCCCTTCCACCTGGGAAGAGGACTACTGCCGGAAGCAGAACCCGGAGCTGGTGCTCCAGCCGCTGGGGTAAGCCGGGCTCAGAACTCCAGGATCGCGCGGCCCGCGATGCGGCCCTGCTCAAGCGCCGCGCACGCTTCGTTGATCTCGTCGATGCGGTAGCGTGTGGTCACAAGCGCGTCGAGGTCGAGGTCGCCCTCCGCGTACCAGCGCAGGAACATCGGGAAATCCCGGTCCGGGCGGCAGCTGCCGCCGATGCTGCCGATGTACTTCTTCTCGTTGATGAGCAGGTCGCGCGCGTCGAGCTCGACTGGTGTGGTCGGCACGCCAACCAGCACGGCCGTCCCCCCGGTCGCCCGCCCGAGGATACCGGAACGTGTGGCCGGGAGTATCTGCTCCATCGTTTTCCGGACGCCGATGCAATCGAAGGCGAAGTCCGCGCCCATGATGGTGGCGCCGGACGCATCGACCCGCGTGGTCAGGTCCCGGATGGCCTGGACCGGGTCGACGCGCGACGCGTTGATGCCGTGCGTGGCGCCGAAGCGCCTCGCAAAGTCCAGCTTCGCGTCGTCAAGGTCGACCGCGATGATGGGGTCGGCCTCGACGACCTTCGCCGCCGCGATCGCCGACAGGCCAACGCCGCCAACGCCGAAGATGGCGACGCTCTGGCCCTTCTTCACGCCAGCGGTGTGGTAGACGGCGCCGGCGCCTGTCATCACGGCGCAACCGATGATCGATGTGACGTCCTTGCGGTGCCCAGGCGGCATTTTCACGACGTACTGTTCGTCGGCCAGGGTGGTATCCGCCCACGTGAACACGGACGTGGGAGCAGTCTGCGTGCCGCCCGGCAGGGAAAGCGAGACCTGGCCGGGCCTCCGGGTCGCGCGCTCTCCATCGCGGGGCACCCAGGTCACCATCACCTCGTCGCCTTCCTTCACGTGGCGCACTTCGCTGCCCTTCGCCAGCACCACCCCGGTGGATTCGTGGCCGAGGATAACCGGGGCCGTGCGCGGACGATGTATCTGATGCAATTGCGAATGGCACACGCCGCTCGCGAACTGCTTCACCACGACCTCATGGGGGCCCGGGTCGGGGAGCTGAAGCGATTCGACCTTGAGCGGGGCCCCGGGTTCGACGGGGACAACGACGACGCGGGCAGGTGTGGGCACGTGGCGAAACCTCGAACGGCAGGTGGGCGCGATTCTACGCCGATGGCTCGCCCGGCGGCGCGCACCACAGGAGCTCAACTCCCCCGGCATCCACGTAGACGATGGCCGCCTGGCCGAAAGCAGCCGCCAGGGCGAGCGCATCCTCCCGGGGCATGCCGAGGACCGCGAACGACGGCTCGACGTGCCCACCGGCCGCGTCGCGCCCCCGGCCATGGAGATACCCCAGGCCGCGGCGGGAGAGTTCCGCCTCCAGCCGGCGGTTGGCCTCGCGGTTGGCGGCCTCCCCGGGCCGTGCCAGCCCCGGGTTGTACGCGGTGATTACTGCGAGCGGGAGCGGGAGGCCGCGCGGCGGCGCCCCGCCGATGCGGAACGCGACCGTCCCGCCCGGCAGGTCGACCTCGTAGACCGCGCTACGGTAGGCGTGCCCGAGATCCCCTTCGCGTTCCATCTGCGAGTTGACACGGATGCTACCGTGTTCGCATGGGCGGTGGAGCTTCATCCCGGCTCGAACACCCCGCGGCGGACCGGGCGGTCGAGCTGCTGCGCGGTCTTGAGCAGCTGAGGACCGGCGAGCCGCGGCTCGCGGAACCCATGGAGCGGATGACGGCGCGGGTCATCGATGCGCTCGTCTGGCTGTTCGCCGCCCTGGTGGTGATTCCCCTTGGCTACGGGATCGCCAGCGCGCTCGGCATGACCAAACCCGCCACTGGCGCGGTGCCGGAGACCATGAACCCCCTCGCCAGCTGGGCGACCACCGTGGTGCTGGTCGCGGTGCTGTGGGCCGTGGAGGTCCCGGCGACCGCGCGGCACGGGCGCCACTTCGCAAAGCGGCGGCTCAGGCTGCTCGTGGTCGGGCCTGGTGGTAGCCCACCCGGCCTGCGCCGCGCGTCGGTGCGGTGGATCGCGGCGTGGGGGCCGGCGTTCGCAGCCTTCATGCTCTTCGGTGCAACCATTTCCTCGGACTGGTCGTTCGTGTTCCTCGCGCTCGAACTCGCCGCGCTGCTGGTGCCGGGGATGATGTTCCTCGATGCGGAGAACCGGGGGCTGCACGACCGGCTGGCGGGGACCCGGGTGCTGGCGGAGCGGTAAGGGCGGCAGCAGGTCGACACTGGCTGGGGGCCGGTCCACAATCCGCCCCATGAACGAGCCCATCCTCTTCGAGCAACACGGGCCCATCGGCGTCCTCACGCTGAACCGCCCCGAGCGGCTGAACGCGATCGACCACGACATGCTGCGGGCGCTCCGCAACTTCTTCGATCGGCGCCAGCGCGACTTCGAGACACGGGTCATCGTGATTACCGGCGCTGGCCGGGGCTTCTGTGCCGGGCTCGACCTGAAGGCATCCGGTCAGCAGGGGCCGTGGCAGCCGGGGGTCGGGCCGGTGCAGGACCTGGTGACGTTCCAGGAAGACATCGCTGACCTGATGGTGAAAATGCGGGACTGCCCCCAGCCGCTCATCGCCGCGGTCAACGGGCCCGCCACCGGGGGCGGGCTCTCGATTGCGATTGCGTGCGACATGCGCATCGGTACCGCCAACGCCCGCTTTGCCTGTTCGTACCTGAACCTGGGATTGGGCGGCGCCGATGTCGGTTCGTCGTACTTCCTGCCGAAGATTGTGGGCCCGGCCTACGCGGCCGACATGCTGTACTCCGGGAGGATCGTCGACGCCGGCGAGGCCCGGGAAATGCGCCTCATCACCAGGATAGTCACCCAGGACGAGCTGCTGCCGGCAGCCATGGCTATCGCGCAGGGAATCGTGCGCAAGGCCAGCCCGCTGGGGCTCCGGCTCACGAAGCAGGTGCTCAACGAGACCGTGAACGGCATTCCGCTGGAGACTGCGCTCAAGCTCGAAAACAGGAACCAGGCCCTCGCGAGCCAGACCGAGGACGCGCGGGAGGCGCGCCAGGCCTGGTTCGAAAAGCGCGACCCGGTCTGGAGAGACGCGTAGGCGCTGGCGCACCTGGAGCCGGCAGGCGTGGCAGACTGCGCCCGTGACAACCCTGTTGTGGTTGCTGGTGGCCTGGGGCACCGCCTTCGCGATCAGCGTCGTCCCCGCATTCATGCCGCCGATGTGGGCGGTACTCACCGCCTTCCGGGTGGGCACGGGGGTGCCGCTTGTCCCGCTTGCGATCGGCGCCGCGATTGCGGGTGCCGCCGGGCGGTTCGTGCTCGCCGGGTTGACGCGCTGGGCGGCGCCGGCGCTCCCCGAGTCGTCCCGGAAGAATGCGGAGGCCCTCGGGGCCTGGTTCGAGCGGCATGGCCGGGGCCAGCGAAGGCGCGCGGTCCTCTTCGCCGCGGCCTACACAGCCGGCCCGTTCCCGAGCAATGCGCTCTTTATCGCTGCGGGCGCGGGACGCATCCCGGCGGCGCCGCTGGCCGCAGGCTACGCGCTCGCCCACCTGGTAACCGACATGCTCTGGGTGTGGGTGGGGGCTACCGCCGCCACCAGCGCGCGCGAAATCCTCGCGGGCACATTCACCGACTGGTGGAGCCTGCTCCTGCAGTTCGCGGGGCTCGCCGTTGTCGTTGCCGTGTTCCGGTTGCCGTGGGAGCGCTGGCTCATGGGCGAGCCACCCCGGGAGTGACGCGGCCCTATCCCGGCGTTTCGACACCCGGCCCGACGACGATGACCGGCACATTCGCGTGGCGCACCACGGCGCTCGCGGTGCTCCCGAGCAACGCCTGGCTCAGGCCGGAGCGGCCGTGCGTGCTGAGCGCCACAAAGTCGGGCTTTTCCTCGCGAACGAACGCCGCGATGGCTTCAGCCGCATCTTCGCCGAAAGCGGCGCGCACGCGGACATCTGCTCCGTCGAGGTAGCGGTGGGCCAGTTCCCGGAGCGCATCCTCGGTGGCTGTGCGCGCAGCTTCGAGCTCCTGCCCACGGCTCACCGAAACCGTGGGCGCGGGGCTGATCTGCGCGCCGCCAAGCGAAGGCGCGGTAGCCAGGCCCTTTGCCGGCGCAGCTGGCCTGCCCGGTTCCGAGAGCACGTCGTGCGATTCCCGGGGGTCGATGACGGAAAGCAGCCAGGTCTCTGCGCCCCAGGTGCGAATCCACGGCGCCAGGACAGCAATGGCGCGTTCGGAGAGGGGGCTTCCATCGGAGGTGACGACAATGCGCATGGCGATACTCCTTCGCCGTGAACCTAACCGCAAAGACGCGCCCCGGTGAGGATCCTCCGGCCCTTTTCGTGGGGCCAGCGCGGCCGTGCCTGGCCGCCGCGGCGGGGCGGGCAGCCGCTCCCTGCCCGGCTGCGGGTTAGCTGTAGACGAACTCCGCGCCATCGAGGTCGATGGCCGGGATCTCGTCCTTCTCGCGCCAGTAGTCCTGCGTGTGCTGCCATTCGCGCTTGCTCCCCCGCTTGGGAAGGAGGTGCATGGCGCGCATCAGGTACCCCGGATTGAAGTTCTCCTCATCAATCCAGGGCAGCAGCTCCATGTCCCGGTCCTCGGGCCGGAGCGCAACCTCCACCTGCCTGGCGCCGCGCTTCTCCATGTTCGCGAGCAGCCGGCAGACGAAATCGGCCACGAGGTCGGCCCGCAGCGTCCAGCTCGCTCGGAAGTAACCGAACACCCAGACCAGGTTCGGGAGGCCGGTGAACATCATGCCCCGGTACGTCACCGTCTCGGAGAACACGAGCGGTTTGCCATCGATCGTGAAGTTGATGTCGCCGAGGACGTTCATGTTGAAGCCCGTGGCCGTAACGACAATGTCCGCCTGCAGCTCCTGGCCCGATTTGAGGAGGATGCCGCGCGGGGTGAAGCACTCGATTTCGTCCGTGACCACCGAGGCTTTCCCCGCGCGGATGCCCTGGAAGATGTCGCCATCGGGCACGAACGCGATGCGCTGGCGCCAGGGCCGGTAGCGCGGGGTGAAGTGGGTCTCGATGTCGAAGTCGGGGCCCAGGTAGGCGCGGACCATGCCGATGAGCTCCCGCTTCACGGCCTCCGGCTCCTCGAACGAGCGCTGCGTGAACTTCGCCTGGTCGAACAGGATCTTCCGGCGGACGATCTCGTGGATCCACGATTCATCGATCTCGAGCTCGCGGAGCGTATCCGCGAGGTCGTTCGCGTTCCTCCCCGGGATGAAGTAGGTCGGCGAACGCTGGAGCATCGTGACGTGGCCGCACTCGTTGGCGATGGCGGGGATGAGCGTCGCCGCGGTGGCGCCCGAACCGATGACCACCACGTTCTTGCCGGCCAGCTCGATATCCTGCGGCCACGTCTGCGGGTGGACGATCTGCCCCTGGAACCGGTCCATGCCCGGCCATTCCGGGGTATAGCCTTCGGAGTGGCGGTAATAGCCCTGGCACATCCAGAGGAAGTTGGCCGTAAAACGCTGCGGCTCCCCGGTGTCGGAGCGGGTCGCCTCGATGGTCCAGAGCTTCTCCTCGCTCGACCAGGTGGCACGGTCGATGCGGTGGTTGTAGCGGATATGGCGGCCGAGGTCGTTCTCTTCGATGACCTCGCCCATGTATTTCAGGATTTCCTCCGCCGTCGCGATCGGCGCTCCCGTCCACGGCTTGAAGCGGTAGCCAAACGTGTAGAGGTCGCTATCCGAGCGGATGCCCGGGTATTTGTGCGTCCACCAGGTGCCGCCGAACGTCTCCTGCGCTTCGAGGACCACGAAGGTGGTACCCGGGCGTTGATGGGTGAGGTGGTAGGCTGCGCCGACGCCGGAAATGCCGGCCCCAACGATGAGGACGTCGAAGTGCTCGGTGCCCGCGGACCGGGGCCGGGCGAGGGTCTCGGATTGTGTCATGAACTCCTGCCTGTCCGTGTGAAAACCAGTATCTGCCGTACGCGCCGGACGATGCCACCACCGTGGGTTGCGTGCAAAGGCCCGGATCGGCTCCCGGACACCGGCGGCACGCAACGGGCCGGTTTTTTCGCCAGTTCGATCAATTGCCCGGGCCGCCGCCCATCAGAAGCGGGTCCATTGCCAGTAACGGCCCAGCGGAATGCGCAGGATGACCATGTCGTGCGATTTCCCGTCCCGGCCCCGGTAGGCATCCTTCAGCGAACCGACCTCGACACCGCCGAGGGCCTTGATCGCCTCCAGCGCGTCCTCCTGCACGTCCCGGACGAACTCCGCCTGCACCGATTCGAGCTCGGCATCCCACGCGATGTCAATCAGCTCTTTCATGAGGGCGGTTCCCAGCCCGCGCTCGCGGTAGTCAGGGTCCACCACCACGCGAATTTCCGCGTAGTGGCAACGCGCGTCGCCCCGGTGGCGAATCAGCACCGCATCGGCGCAAATGCGTTCGCCATCAAATGCGAGCAGGGGCAGGGCACGGTCGTAGTCCAGGTGCTCAACCCAGCTGTTGATCACGGACTCCGACGCGACGTCGTCCTTGAGGAAGTACCGTTCATCGTCGGGGATCCGGCGGAAGAACGCGAGAAGGGCCGGACCGTCGTCGCGCGTCATGGGCCGGACCGTGATGGGGGGTCCGGAGGAAACCTGCAGATGCTTCGGATAGCCGGTGAGTTTGTAGACTGCCATGACCCGTGTTCCTTTCGTGAAGAGCACGCCTCCAGCGCAAGCATGCGGTGGACCGGCGCCCATGCCTACGGCCAGTCGGTCCACCTCTGGTGGGCATGGTGGCTGCCCCGGGACCGACGGCGAATCGCGGCGGTTGCACGTT
>JBBIVC010000031.1:0-3815 GCA_037439905.1 Thermoflexus sp. | reverse complement strand
AGAACCGCTCAGGGGTTGAAGGGGGCTGGCTGGGGACGGAGGAGTCGAACCCCCACGTACAGATCCAGAATCTGCTGTCCTACCATTAGACGAGTCCCCAGCAGGGAACCCAAGGGTACCATGCCGCGCGCCGAACGCTCCAGCAGCATCGCCGCGAGCTAGCCCAGCCGCGCGCGCGCGGTGCGAAGCCGCTGAAGCGACCGCTCGCGTCCCAGCAACGCCAACGAATCGAACAGCGGGATGCCCTGCGGACGGCCCATCTCCGCGACATACAGCACCGGGACAAACTTTCGCAGCTTCATCCCGAGCGCCGGCTCCATGCCGCGGATCGCCGCCTCGATCGCATCGCGCTCCCACCGCTCCTCGGGGATGGCATCGAGCGCGACGAGCGCGCCATCCAGCGCCCTCAGCGCAACCTCGATATCGCCCCCGACGCGCTCTGTCAGGGCGTCCAGCTCGTAGTCGGGCGCTTCGTACCCGAACAGGAACTCGACCAGCCCCGCGATCTCGTCGAGCCGGCTCACCCGCTCCTTCAGCAGCGGCGCCACCGACTTCACGATGCCCGGGTCGATGGGGCGTTTCACCGATTCGGGAAGCTGGCGCTCGCACCACTCGGTGATGGTGTCCTCCCAGCGGCGGTCATCCATGGCCCGGATGTAGTGGCCGTTGAGGTGGTTGAGCCGCTCGATATCGAACACCGCCGGGTTGGGCACCACCCGCTCGAGGTCGAAATGCCGTTTCAGTTCCTCGATGCCAAGGATCGACGTGTGGTCGTCGAGCGACCAGCCCAGGAAGGCCAGGAAGTTGACCATCGCCTCGGGCAGGTAGCCGTGGTCGCGGTAATCGAGGACCGCGGTGTCGCCGCTGCGCTTCGAAAGCTTCTTGTGGTCGGGCCCCAGGATCAGCGGGAGGTGGGCCCATTGCGGCGGCTCCCAGCCCAGCGCCTCGTAGATCTGGATGTGCTTGGGCGCGCTCGAAATCCATTCATCGCCGCGGATGCAGTGGCTGATCTCCATCTCCGTGTCATCGACGATGAGGGCGAGATGGTAGGTCGGGTAGCCATCTGACTTCAGCATCACGAAGTCGTCCTGGAGGCTGTTCTCGAAGACGACATCCCCGCGGATGATGTCGTGAAGCACGGTCTGGCCCTCGCGGTTCATGGCGAAGCGGATGACGAACGGCTCCCGCCTGGCCCGGGCGTCCGATTCCTCGCGCGAAAGCCCGCGGCAGAGTCCGTCGTACCCGGGCGGCCGCTTTGCGGCAGCCTGGGCGGCGCGCATCTGGTCGAGCCGCTCGGCGGTGCAGAAGCAACGGTAGGCGCGTCCGCGATCCATCAGCGTCTCGGCCGCCCTGCGGTAGAGCGGAAGGCGTTGGGATTGGAAGTAGGGGGCGTGCGGTCCCCCGATGTCCGGCCCCTCGTCCCAATCGATGCCGAGCCAGCGCAGACTTTCCATAATGGCGTCCACCGACGTCTCGACCAGGCGGTTGCGGTCGGTGTCCTCGATCCGCAGCAGGAACTGGCCGCCCTTCGCCCGGGCATAGGCCCAGCTGAACAGGGCTGAGCGGATGTTGCCGATATGCGGGTCGCCGGTGGGGCTTGGCGCATAGCGGGTGCGGACGGGACGCGAAGAATCAGTCACGGTGCAAGCTCAACTGGTGGCCGCATCGAGGGTTGGCGGCACGGGCTGGGAGTAGTGCGAGGCTACCTGTTCCCCGGCGATAGAGCGAATCGCCGCAGCAAGGTCTGGCGGCGCCGCGGCCGTAACCGTGAGCGTGCCTCCGCGCGGGTGGGGAATCGCGATCCGGTAGGCGTGGAGGAGCTGACGACCCTCGGCGCCGCGCCGGCCGTAGATAGCATCGTTCGCGACCGGGCAGCCGATGGCCGCCACGTGGACGCGGATCTGGTGCGTTCGGCCGGTCTCGGGGTGAACCTCGAGCACCGACCGCTCCCCATCGGACGCCACCACTTCGTATTCCGTACGCGAAGGGCGCCCCTTCCGCGTGATGGCCATGCGGGTACGGTCGCCGGGGTGCCGGTCGATCGGTGCATCGATGATCGCGCGCGGCTGGGCTGGCTCGCCTTCGACCACGGCGAGGTACGTTTTGCGCGTGGCGCGCTCCTCGAAGGCGCGGCTAAGCGCGGCCTGCGCCGCGGGGGTCTTTGCGAGGAGGAGCACCCCGGAGGTGTCCTTGTCGAGGCGGTGGACGATGCCCGGACGCTCGACATCGAAGCCCGCAGCGGCCGGGCCGAGCCGTTCGAGCCACCAGCCGGCAACGCTCGGACCGGTATCGCCCGGGGCGCCATGGACGGCGAGGCCGGGCGGCTTGTTGATGGCCGCGAGGTCGTCGTCTTCGTACAGCAGAGGGAGATCGAGCCCGGAAGGCGCGGCGGCGTGTTCCGTCTCGGGCACTTCGAACGCAAGCCGGTCGCCCTCCTCGACGGTCGCGGACTTCCGTGCGGGTTCGCCGTTGACGCGGACGTGCCCCCCCTCGATGAGGCGCTGGATGCGCGCGCGGGAGAGCCCCGGCACCGCCCGCGCAAGCACCGCATCGAGGCGGCCGGCTTCGCTGGCGGTCAGCTCTGTGGTTTCGGCTCGTCCGTGGTATCGAACATCAGTGCCCATATCAGGAAGAACACACCAATCGTGATGGCCGAATCGGCCACGTTGAACGCGGGGAAGTTTGGAACCTTGACGAAGTCGACCACACGGCCCTCCGACACACGGTCGATCAGATTGCCGACAGCGCCCCCGAGCATGAACGCCAGCCCGAGCCGCATGACCGGGTGGGCGAAGCCGGGGTTGAACAGGTAGACGAGGATGGCGACCATCCCGACGACGCTCGTGATGACAAGCAGCGGCCCGGCGCCCTGGAACATGCCGAAGGCCGCGCCGCTGTTGGTCACGTGGACGATCTTGAGCGGCCAGACGACCGATACCGCCTCGCCCCGTTCGAGCCAACCGCGAATGACCCACTTGGTGAGCTGGTCGAGCCCGACGATGGCGGCGGCGAGGGCGAGAAACCAGCCATCGCGTGGGCGGATGGCGAGGCGTGGGCCGGCGGCCGGGCGGGTGTCGGCGTCTTGCATCGCTCCCCAGTGTAACGGGCCGATGCGATGCGGTACGGCAACACGCCTTGTCGGTGCCGGATACCACCGGCTACGCTGGTTCATACATCGCTGACGGATGTCGCAGGAGACTTGGGATGATCACGACGCAGGGCACGAAAGAGTTGCGCCCCGATGGGAAGCTCCGGCTGCCCCCGGGCCAGCACCTGACCACCGGCTGGCCGGTGTTGCACTACGGCAGCATCCCGCGCATCGACCTCGACTCGTGGCGCTTCCACGTCTGGGGACTCGTGGAGGAGGAAAAGACCTTCACCTGGGAAGAGTTCAACGCCCTCGGCGACATCACCGATACGAGCGACATCCACTGCGTCACGACGTGGAGCAAGTACGACAACACCTGGCAGGGCGTGCCGTTCAAGGCGCTGCTGGACGCGATCAAGCTGAAGCCGGAAGCGAAGTACGCGATGCTCCACAGCTACGGCGGCTATACCACCAACGTGCCGCTTGAAGACCTGATGCGCGAGGGCGTGCTCTTCGCGCGGACGCACAACGGCCAGGAGCTGACAAAGGAACACGGCTGGCCGCTGCGCATGGTGATCCCGCACCTGTACTTCTGGAAGAGCGCGAAGTGGGTGGGGGGCATCCAGTTCCTGGACCGGGACCGGCCCGGCTTCTGGGAGACGTACGGCTACCACATCTACGGCGACCCGTGGCGCGAGGAGCGCTACGCCTGATTGGCCGTTGGCCG
>JBBIVC010000030.1:5471-14202 GCA_037439905.1 Thermoflexus sp. | reverse complement strand
GTACCCTCCCGCGATATGCCCCCAGCCAACCACATTCAGCCCGTCACGTGGGACCGCCTCCGGCACCCCGTTGCAGCCCGGCGCCGTGGTGGTGGTGCCCAGGTAATCGAAGTGCCAGGCCGTGCCCCCCGCATGCTTCCAGCCATCAGCCCCGGCACGGATCGCCGCCAGCGCTGTCTCCGCCGGCATCGATACCGGCCCGCCTTCGGGGTTGTAGAGCCAGTTCGCGAACGGCTGCGGCCAGCGGATCCCGAAAAGCTTGAACTGCGCCTCCACCTCCGCCGGGTCGAGTTCCACCGCGCCCGGGAACCGCGCCAGCATCGCCGCCCGGCCCGCCGCGATACGCTCATCCATCGGCGCGGAGCCATCGTCGAGCGCGAACATCGAGATCTCCGCGAATGCGTACCCCCCGCCCGATGGCACCACCAGCGACATGCGGATTTCGTGGACGGGGATGGCGGTAGCGGCCGCATCCGGTCCGCCACGGAGCGCCCCCAGCATGAGCGCCAGCCCAACGGCCCCCGTGAGCCCCGGGGTCCAGCGGCGGGCGAAGCGTCTCACCGTTCCAGTGTGGCACTTGCCAGCGGGGCCGCGCCAATGTGGCGCCACCCGGGGGCGTCGTGTCGGGAGCTTCACACAACTGTCACCGCCGGGGGCTTGACAGGGCGGTCAAAGTGAACGACTATTCATTCAGTGAATGAACGTTTAGTCATTCACAGGAGGAAGTCCAATGTTGCCCGAACTCGTAAACGCTCGGATGCAAGAGCTGCAGGCCCTCGAGACCCAGATCAACCAGCGGATGGCCTGGAGCCAGATCGTCCGCGTCGAACGCCTCGAGCGCGCGCTCAAGGCCGCTCGCGGTAGACTGCAGGTCCTGCCCGCACTCTCTCCCAAGGCGAACTGACGCAGATGGCCCGAGTCTCCGATGCGCACCTCGAAGCGCGCCGCCAGAGCATCCTCGCCGCGGCCACCAGGCTCTTCTCCCAGAAGGGCATCGCCGCGGCGACGATGGCGGAAATCGCGGCCGAGGCCGGCATCTCACCCGGCGCCATCTACCGCTACTTCGAGAATAAGGAAGAGCTCGCCCGCGGCTGCATGGACGTCTCCAATGAGTCCGTCAAGCATGCCTGGAAAGACCCCGCCAGCACCGGGCTCCCCTTCGAGGAGCTCTCCCGCCTTACCTTCGCCGAGCTCAACACCCCCGAATGCTGCACCGATACGCAGCTCTTCTTCGAACGCGCGCTCATCGCCGTCCGCGAGGGCAACCTCGATGCCCGGCGCGAGTTCAAGGAGGAGTTCGAAAAGGTCCGCGCAGGCATCGTCTTCCTCATGGAACGCCAGTTCGGACCCGCTCCCGAGGGCATCGACCTCGATGCGATTGCCGAGGCCTTCTACGGCTTCTACTGGGGCGCGCGCGTGATCAAATTCATCATGCCCGACGTCGATACCGACGCCCAGCTCGCCGCCCTGCACGCCTTGCTCAGGCGCGCCTTCGATAGCGCCGCTTCCCGCTGATTCCCCCTGCCGCTTCCCACGGCGGAACGCCCCTCGCAAGAGGGGCGTTCCGTTTGTGTCACATTAGCCGACGAGTTTCGGCTCGAGGACCATCACGGTCAGGTCGGCGGGCAGGTTGCTCCGGCTCACCGTCAGCCGTGGCTGCGGCTCTGGCCTCGAACCCGTCTCCTTCAGGAATTTCTCCAGCGGTTCCAGGTCAAGGGTCTCCCCGCCCGCCTTGTAGTTCATCGGGATGGCGATGCGCGGCTCGATCCGCGTCATGATGTCGGCCGCCTGGTTCGGCTGCAGCGAGTTCCCTCCGCCCACCGGCAGCAACAGCACGTCGACATCCTTGAGCTCCTCGTAGGCGATTGCCGCCGGGAGGCCAAGGTGGCCGATGCGAATGCCATCCATCTCGCAGATGAACACCACGTTCCGGGTCCCATCGGTCCGCCTGGTCGCGATCCCCGTTACCAGGATCCCACCGATGTCGTACTCGCCCGGCGCATCCAGCACCATGGGCTTGCCGGTGATCGCCTGCGTGTAGCTGTAGCCCGGGTCATCCCGCCGGCTCAGGGTCACGATGTCCGCGGCTTGCTTGCCAATCGCAAACCCGCTCTCCGGCGGACACGGGTCGGTGATGACGATCCCGTCGCGGCCCTTGAGCCGGAAGCAGGTGCGGCCAAGGTAGGTGATCTCTACAGGCACGACAGCATCGTACCGCCCGGCGTCCCTACCGGAAACGTACGGATCAACTGGCTGCGCAATTTCCCGCCTGTCGCGCTCCACTCCCCGGGCCGCGTAGGATTCGCGCCAACATCCAGCACGAGGGAATTGCCATGCCCGGAGCGCTCGAAGGTCTGCGCGTCATTGACTTCGGCCAGTACATCGCCGGACCCATGGCTGCCATGTTCCTTGCCGATCAGGGCGCCGACGTCGTCCGCGTCGACCCGCCCGGCGGCCCCCGCTTCGATTCGCCCGCCAACGCCACCTGGAACCGCGGCAAGCGCGCCATCGTGCTCGACCTCAAAGCCCCCGGCGACCACGACATCGCCCGCAAGCTCGTCCTCAGCGCCGATGTCGTCATCGAGAACTTCCGTCCCGGCGTCATGGAGCGGCTCGGGCTCGGCCCTGTGGCCATGACGGCGGCGAACCCCCGCCTCATCTACTGCTCCATCCCCGGGTTCGCCAGCGACGACCCGCGCGCCCCCGTGCCAGGATGGGAAGGCGTGGTCGCGGCCGCGACGGCCACATACCGTGCCAACCCCCGGACCGGCCGTCCCGTCTACACCCCGCTCCCGTTCAGCTCCTCGTACGCCGCCTTCCTCGCTGCCACCAGCATCGCCATGGCGTTGCATGCCCGCGAGCGCGACGGTCTCGGCCAGGTGATCGAAGTCCCGCTCTTCGATGCCACCTTTGCCGCCATCGGTTACCGCATCGGCGGCGATGCCATAACCGGCGGCGATCCCAACATCGCCCGCATGCTCGGCATCACCCGGCAGTTCCAGTGCAAGGATGGCCGCTGGTTCATGTACCACTCCGGCAACAAGCGCGCGCAGGATTTCCTCCGGGCCGCCGGTATCGAGGACCTTCTCCCCGGCTCGGTCGAACACCTCACCCCGCAGGAGATCGCGGAACGCAGCGAGGCGCTGTTCAGAACCCGGACCGCAGCCGAGTGGGAGGCATTCTGCGAGTCCATCGGCACCGAAGGCTCCATCTGCCGC
This sequence comes from Thermoflexus sp., assembly GCA_037439905.1. Taxonomy (GTDB): domain Bacteria; phylum Chloroflexota; class Dehalococcoidia; order Tepidiformales; family Tepidiformaceae; genus Amarobacter. The sequence continues at coordinate 10,984 of JBBIVC010000030.1, read as the reverse complement.
ACCAGCGCCGAATGGATGGCGAACCAGCACGCACTCGAATCGCAGATCATCATCGATTCGCAGGACCCCGTCCTGGGGAGCTTTCGCGGCCCCGGCATCAACCTCCGCCTCTCGAAGACGCCCGGCGCCATTCAGCGCCCCCGGCCCCTGCCCGGCCAGCACCGCGCCGAGGTGCTCGCCGCGATTCCTCCGCCGGCCCCCCGCCCGGCCGTGCGCCAGGCGGTCCTCTCCGCCCTCGAAGGCGTCAGGGTGCTCGACCTGTGCATCATCCTCGCGGGGCCAACCTGTGGCCGCACCCTGGCCGAATTCGGGGCCGACGTCATCCGGATCGATAGCCCCCATCGCCCTGCGATCGCCTTCCACAACGACATCAACCGCGGAAAGCGCAGCATCCTGCTCGACCTGAAATCCCCGGAAGGCCTCGACATCTTCTGGAAGCTGGTCGACCAGGCCGATGTCGTCGTCCAGAACTTCCGCAAAGGCGTCGCGGAGCGGCTCGGCATCGGCTACGAAGACGTACGCCGCCGAAACCCCGGGATCGTCTACGCATCCCTGAACACCTACGGACAGGTCGGTCCCTGGGCCGGGCGTCCGGGCCACGAGCAGATCGCGCAGGCCGCCACCGGCATGCAGGAGCGCTTCGGTGGGGACGGCCGGCCAACCCTCGCCCCATTCGCCGTGAACGACTACGGCACCGGTTTCATGGGCGCCTATGGCGTTGCCCTGGCGCTGCTCCACCGGCGCCGCACCGGCGAGGGCCAACACGTCGATACCGCCCTTGCCTACACCGCCACCATGCTCCAGTCGCGCTACCTGCACGACTTCGCCGGCAAGAAGTGGGACGAACCGCGCGGCCAGGACGTCATCGGCGAAGGGCCCTTCTACCGCGCCTACGAGGCGAGCGATGGCTGGCTCTTCCTCGCGGGTTCGGAGCGCGACCTCCGCCGCGTGCCCGAGTTCCGCGACCTGCCGCTGCCCGGCATCGAAGGCGCGCTCGAGCTGGCGTTCAGAGAGGCGCCGGCCGGCAAGTGGGTCGCCAAACTGCAGGCCGCGGGCCTCGGCGCCCACGTCATCATCGATGACCCTGCCGTGCTGCGGGACGACCCCTGGGTGCGTGAGCATGGCCTCGCCATCACCCGGGACCACGATGGCTTTGGCCCGCTCACCACCAACGGGCCCTCGCCCCGGCTCAGCCGCACGCCCCCGGTCCCCGGGCGGCCCGCTCCCAGGCCGGGCGCCGATGCCGCCAGCATCCTCGCCGAAGTGGGAATGGCCGCTGAGCTCGACCGGCTTGTGTCCTCCGGCGTTGTCGTGCTCGAAGGCGTCGGCGTCCGCTAGGCCGGAGCCGGGTCTCGCGCTCACCCTGGCGCGGCGCATGGCGAACGCGAACCGCCACCGCGCTGATCAGCGCGTCAGGAGGAATGCCACGTTCGTCCCGCCCACGCCCATCGTGCTCACCAGCACGCAGTCGACCCGCTCGGCCCGGGCCGTCTTCACGTAGGCCAGCTCCATGTCCTTCTCGGGCGTCTCAAACCCGGCGATAGGGAACACTTCTTGCCGGCGTATCGCTTCGAGCGCGGCGACCAGTGATAGCGGCCCGCTCGCGGCGAGCGTCTGCCCCACATTCCCGGCGATTGTCGTGACCCCGGCGAAGTAGGCATGCCTGCCGAAAGTGCGCAGAGCGCCGTAACCATCGGCGAAGTCGTAGGCGAGCCGGCCATCGGCGCCCGCCACAAACAGGTCGACCTGGTTCTGGAGGTACCCCGCGTCGCCCAGCGCCGCCTGCATGGTCCTCCCGGTTTCGGTGGCATCGCTCAGGGCGAGCGGTTCGGCGGCCGAATCGAACACCTCGCCAATTCCCGCGATGCGCGCCACCACTGCCGCGCCACGCCCTGCCGCGTGCTGCTCCGATTCGAGCACCAGGTAGGCGGCGCCCTCGGCGGGCACAAAGCCGGAATGGGCCACGTCGAATGGCCTTGCCGGTGCGCCGCCAGCGCCCTGGCTCGTGAGGTGATCGAGCAACGGCCGCTGCAACCCCTGCGCCGCGCCCGCCACTACCACGTCGGCGTCGCCCCGCGCGATCATGCGCGCAGCCGCCGCGACGGCCAGCGCCCCGCTCGCCTCGGCCCCGGCCAGCGAAATAGCAGGCCCGCGCACGCCAAGCGCCCGTGCCACCAGGTGGCCGTACGGGACGAAGATGGCGGCCTGCCCCGGCGCCCGGTAAGGCAGGCCGTCGGCCACCGCAAACCTCCGCGAATCGCCGGCCCCGGCCCCCAGCCCCGCCGAGTCGACCGCCTGGAGCGCCGCATCCAGCGCAATGAGCGACCCCCGGTCGAGGAAGTGGACCAGGTTCCGCGGGATGTTGCGGTTCGGCCGGTATTCATCGCCGATGGCCGCCGCGAAGAACGGCGGCTCAGCATCGTCAGGCGACCACTCCGCCCCGGCCGGCCGCCCCGCCACGAGGCCCGCCCAAAACGCTTCCACGCCCGTCCCGGAGGTCGTGACGGCGCCATAGCCGGTGATCACCGGGGTCATGCCGGGTCTTTCTCCCGCGTGGCCAGGCTAGTCCAGCTCCTCGTCGAGGAATTCATCATCGTCCTGGCTGCGCCGCCAGAACATCACTGCGCCAATCAGCGCGCCAAGGATGGCAAAGATGCCCAGGAACTTCTTCATGCTGGGAGACCTCCAGTTACCCGTCCGGCCGCTCTGATCCGCGCGCCGGGCCCGGCCAGTATAGGTGCCACGTTCCTATCCGTTAATGCCCCGCGGCATTCCCCCTCGCCCGGCCGCACGCAGCGGAGTACAGTCCCCGCCATGGCTGAAACAACCATCCCGGTCGAATTCCTCTTCACCATGAACGCCACCCTGCGGCCCGACCCTTCCGTCATCGCCAACGGGCCCCAGGGCAGCCGGGTGGTCGTGGTCGTCACCGGCGGCACGTTCGAAGGCCCTCGCCTCCGTGGCGCCGTCGATAACTCCGGCGGCGACTGGGTCACCGCCCGTCCCGATGGCAGTATCAAGCTCGATGTCCGCGCGCTGCTCCATACCCACGATGGCGCCGACATCCTGGTGACCTACACCGGCATCGGCACGCGTACCCCGGATGGCATGCAGATTCGCACCAGCCCCCTCTTCGAAACCGGCGACGAGCGCTACGCCTGGCTCAACAACGTCCAGGCCGTCGGCATCGGGAAGGCGGGCGCGAACCAGGTGACCTACGACGTCTACGCGTTGAAGTGAGCGTTCCTGTACCCCCGGGGGGCAATCCGCTACGCTCGTGGGCGTGAGTGATGCCCTCATCATCGATGCCACCCGAACCCCCTGGGGCAAATTCGGCGGCGCCCTCAAGGAGCATCGCGCCTCCGACCTCGGCGCCCTCCTCATCCGCCGCCTCCTCGACCGCAACCGGGTCGACCCCGCCGCCATCGACAACGTGATCCTCGGCCAGGTGCTCCAGGCGGGCGCTGGACAGCTCCCCAGCCGCCAGGCGCTCATCGCCGGCGGACTCCCGCCAACAACGCCAAGCACGCTCATCAACAAGGTCTGCGGCAGCGGCATGCGCGCCGTCACGCTCGCCGCCGGGCTCATCCGCTCCGGCGAGAACAGCCTGGTGCTCGCCGGTGGCATGGAATCGATGAGCAACGTCCCCTATTACGACAACCACACCCGCTGGGGCGCCCGCATGGGCAACAAGACCCTCGTCGATGGCATGGTCTTCGATGGCCTCTGGTGCGCCTTCGACGATGTCCACATGGCCAACCAGGCCGATGACATGGCGGCCCAGCGCGAAGTCTCCAGGCTGGAGATGGACGAGTGGTCGGTCCTCAGCCAGCGCCGCTGGGGCGCCGCCCAGGAGTCGGGCTACTTCGAACGCGAAATCACACCCGTCCCCAACCGCCGCGACCCCAATCACGTCGCCCTCGCCAGGGACGAAAGCCCACGCCCCAACTCCACGGTCGAACGGCTCGCGCGGATCAACACCGTCTACGGCACCAGGGCGATCACGGCGGGCAATGCCCCGGGCGTCAACGACGGCGCGGCCATGCTGCTCATCGCCTCCGAGCGCGAAGCGGCCCGCCTGGGTGTCAAACCGCTCGCCCGCATCGCTGCCTGGTCGGAATCAGCGGGCCTCCCCCGCGAGTTCCCGGTGGCGTCGGCCCACGCCATCCGCAAGATCCTCGCCACGACCGGCCTCTCCATCGATGACATGGCAGCCATCGAAGTCAACGAAGCGTTCGCCTGCGTGCCCCTCATCTGCGGACAGGAGCTGGGCTGGGACCCGGCACGGGTCAACCGCCACGGCGGGTCCGTTGCCATGGGCCACCCCATCGGCGCCAGCGGCGCCCGCCTCGTCCTCACCCTCGCCTACCAGCTCCAGGAGACTGGCGGCAAGTACGCCATCGGGGCCATCTGCTCGGGCACCGGCCAGGGCGATGCCATCCTCCTCGAGGCCGTTTGAGGTTGTTCCGGCATCGCCAGGAGCCACGAAGGGTCGGCGCCTCCGGACGCCGGCCCCTCGCGGCCTGGGAAATGTAGCAGCTAGGCCTGGCTCTCACACCAGAGCGTGAATGCGCCCTTGCCCTTCGCGCTGGCCTTGATGTCCAGGGCGCCGGTCGCCCCGGCCGCCGAGACTCGCAGGCGCGCATCCGGCACATCCAGCGCCTCGACCCGGCTCAGGATATCCGCCACCTTGAAGTTCTCGTCCTCGACTGCCAGCACCGTCACCAGCCCGAAGAACCCGGACTTGTTCTCCGCATGGCTGAGCACGTGGCAGTGGAACGCCCACAGCCCGGCCTCGAAACACTCGATGATGCAGTCCATCCGGCTGCCCGGCGGCACATCGATGTTGTCGCACTTGTAGGGCGGCACCACCGGGTAGCCGTCGCGCTCGAACACCTCCATCGCCATCCCGTGCAGGTGCATCGGGTGATACATCATCCCTTCGTTCATCCAGCGCACGAGCAGGCGTTCGCCCTTCTTCGCCACAATCGCGTCGGTTGCCGGGAACCCCTTGCCGTTGACTGTGAAGCCGAGGAGCGAATCGTTGAGGATGAGGATCACTTCCCGGTCGTACTTCGGATAGGTCGACTTATCCGCCGGCTCGATGATGAACGCGCCAAGCAGCCCCCGGTTCACCTGGTCGGCCGAATCGTGGTGCGAGTGGTACATATGCGAGCCTGAGTTCCGCAGCGTGAACTCGTACGTATACGTCTGCCCTGGCTGGATCGGGTCCTGGGTCACGAACGGCACGCCATCCTGGTTGTTGGGCACATAAATCCCGTGCCAGTGGACCGCGGTGCTGTGCTCCAGGTTGTTCTTCACGTTGATCCGCACGCGGTCGCCGACGGTGCCGCGGAGGATCGGACCCGGGATCATCTTGTTGTACCCCCGGGCCTTCTCCACCTGGCCGGGCGCAACTTCCCAGTCGATCTCGTCCACGGTCAGGTCCCAGACCTTCACACCGTTCTCGATGCGCGGTTCGAGCGGCAGGTTGCCGCGGCCGGCGGTGAGCG
>JBBIVC010000030.1:0-5461 GCA_037439905.1 Thermoflexus sp. | reverse complement strand
TTCTTCAAGAAGTTGACGACCCCGGCCTGGTGGTCGGCGTCGATCTTCTTCCACTCCTCCGCGACCGTCTCTGTGTTCCCCGGCTGGGTGGCAGGATTGGGGTTCGGCTGGACGTTGGCGGGAGCGACACCGGGCGACTCTTGCTTTGCCCCCGAGGGATCTTCGTAGCAGGCCGCGGCGAGCATGCCGCCCGCTACCGGTAAGGCCGCGCCCACGACACCGGCTTTCCGCAAGAAGCCGCGCCGATCGAGCTTCACCTCCTGGATCGTTGGCAGTTCGGATGAGTGGGGTTGGGACACGTTACGTTCGGCCTCCTGCCGTGAAAGTGCGATTGACGATCTGGGGCCAATCTTCGCAGGCAATTACCTGCAGCAGAGGACCGGTTGGCCCCGATCTCCGGGCCGTCCGCCCTGGATTGTGACAGATTTCGCAAGAGCATGGGGCCAACGTTTTCTATAGCTGCGAATGAAACGCTCGCACCGTTCGCGAACATGGTTCATGCTTGCGCAAACACCGCTGCGAACGAGGTTCCCCCCGATGGCTGACCAACGCCCCATCCTGGTGCCGCTCGATGGCTCCAAGCTCGCCGAGAACGCTCTCCCGCATGCAGCCTGGCTCTCGCGCATCACCGGCGCTCCCATCCGCTTCGTCCACGTCGTGGATACCGATGTGCCCGCCGCCGAACGGGGCAAAGCCGCCGAGACCTTCCGCAACTACACGAAGGACCTCGCCGCCGACCACGGACTCGGCGAAACCACCTGCGATGTCGTCGCCGGTTCGGCCGCCGAGGAAATCCTCAAGGAAGCCGAGGGCGCGTCGGCCATCGTCATCGCCACCCACGGCCGCGGCGGATTCCGCGCCATGATCGTCGGGAGCGTCGCCGACAAGGTCATCCGCGGCGCGACGATCCCGGTGCTCGTCGAGCCAGGCACCGACAGGCCGGCCACCCCGCTCCCCGGGAAGGCCATCGTTGTCGGCCTCGATGGCTCGCCCGAGGCCGAGCGCGGGCTGGCCATGGCCCGGCAGCTCGCCCAGGCAGCCAATGTCCCCATCGTCCTCGTTCGCGCCTTCAGCCTCCCGCCCCCCGCGGGAATCGAGTTCTCCTACTACCCGGCCGACCTCGGCGCTACCCTCGAGGCCGCCGCGCGCGAGTACCTCGTGGCCACCGCACGCCCCGGCGAAAAGTACGTCCTGATGCAGGGCGATGCCGCCACCGCCGTCCTCGAAGCTGCCGACCAGAACGATGCCGGGCTCATCGTCCTGACCTCCACCGGGAAAGGCCTCGCCAAGCGCATCGCCCTCGGCAGCACCACCGACCGCGTCATCCACAGCACCTCCCGCACGGTGCTCGTCGTTCCATCGCATTCCTGACGCTGGCCCCTGGGGCTGCGGCCTTGCGGGGCGCCTCAGCGCGCCCCGCCCGCTTCCACCCTGAAACACCCGCTGGCAGCTGCGAGAAACCTCCAATGATAGAGACCCCCGAACTTACCACCACGGAACGCAGGGCTGCCCAGTGGCTCGAAGCCCGTGGCGCGAACCTGGTCGACTTCTGGGCCAGCTACAACGCCATCTCCGCCGGCCAGATCCTCTACAGCGGCTTTGGCGAGGCGCTCCGCCCCCTCGGGTTAAGCTACGAATCCTGGCGCATCCTCTGGGTGCTCGCCCTCGTCCGCCGGAGCGAGCCCCGGCTCCTCGCCCAGACCCTCTGGCTGAGCCGGCCCGCCGTCACCAGTGCCCTCAACAAGCTCGAAGAGGGCGGCCACATCGTCCGGACCCGCGCCACCAACGACAGGCGCCTCGTCTCCGTGGAGATGACCGCAGCCGGCGCCGAACTCCTCGAACGCGGCGCCCGCGTCTACATCGAGACCCTCACAAGCTTCATGGCAGCCCTCGAAACGGAAGAAAAGGAGCTCCTCGCCCGCATCGGCCGCAAGTTCTGGACCATGAACTTCGAGCGCACGCGCAAGTCGCTCGGCACCCCGGTCCGCGCAGCCGAGGCAGTGATTACCCCCGCGACAGCCTGACCGGTTCGCCTCCGAACCCGCTTCGCCCCAACTGGCGCACCCTTACGTACACGTTAAAATGACGCGCCGGAGGGGATAGCTTCATGAGTTCTGGTCCACTTGCCGGGGTGAAAGTCCTCGAGTTCTCGCAGATCATCGCGGGACCGTTTTGCGGTATGCACCTGGCCGATATGGGTGCACATGTCACCAAGTTCGAGCCAATCGAAGGCGAGCCATGGCGGCTCTCGGTCGAGCTCGTCCCGAAGGAATCGCGCACCTACGCCAGCCTCAACCGCGGCAAGCGCGGCGTCGCCATGGATATGACACGGCCCGAAGCCCAACAGGTGATCCACACCCTGGTGAAGGGCGCCGATGTCGTCATCATCAACTATCGCCCCGGCGTCGCCGAGCAGCTGAAGATCGACTACCCCACGCTGAGCGCCATCAACCCCCGCATCATCTACTGCGAAAACACCGCCTTTGGCCGCCAGGGCCCCCTCGCTCGCCGCGGAGGTTACGACATCGTCGTCCAGGCGCTCACCGGCCTCATGGCCGGCGAGGCCAAGCTCGAAGGCGACGTGCCCGCCTACGTCTATCCCGCTATCGCCGACTATGCGACCGGCATCCAGATGTCCAATGCCATCTGCGCCGCCCTCTTCGCCCGCGAAAGGACTGGCAAGGGCCAACGCATCGATTGCACCCTCATGGGCACGGCCATCGCCATGCAAACCAGCCAGTTCACCTGGATCGACGCCTTCGATAACGAAGTCATCCCGCCCATGCTCGAGGAATTCAAGCAGGCGCGTGCCGAGATGAAGTCCTTCATGGAGCAGGTCGCCGTCCAGAAGAAGTACCGCCCCGCCGCCGCGGGCAACGTCTACTACCGCGTCTACCAGACGAAGGATGGCTTCATCGCCGTGGGCGCCTTGAGCATGTCGCTCCGCTTGAAAGTGCTGGCCGCCACCGGCCTGAAAGACCCGCGCTTCAAGCCCGATGGCTCCTTCGAGGTCAACCCCGAGGGCTGGCAGGAACGCGGCCCCCTCTTCGTGAAGGAAGCCGAGGCGCTCTTCCGCACGAAGACCACCGGCGAGTGGCTCGAGCGATTCGAAAAGCACGGGGTGCCCGCGGGCCCCCTGTACTTCATCGAAGAGCTCTTCAACCACCCCCAGACGCTCGCCAACGGGCTCCAGGTCGAGCTCGACCACCCGCTCCTTGGCCCCCTCAAGATGGTCGGCCCGGCATTCCAGATGTCGGAAACCCCGCTGAAGGCAGCCGCCCCCAGCCCCATGCTCGGCGAGCACAACGACGAGGTCCTGGCCGAGGCAGGGCTCACCCCCGCCCAGGTCGAGCAGCTTCGCGCCGCCGGCGTCGTCCGTTAGCAGCGGGCGGCGCGCCCGGTCGCCGCTCCCCCTGCGGCGCGGTAGTCTGGGCCTGTGGTCTGGCGCGCCTGGCTCGAAGTTGGCAAGCTCTTCCGGCGCCTCGCCTGGGAGGGTGAGCGTCTGCGCTGGCGTCTCTTCCACCCCCTCACGCTTGGCGCGCGCATCATCCTCTTGCGCGATAACCAGGTGCTCCTCATCCAGCACACCTATCGTCCGGGCTGGTTCCTCCCCGGCGGGGGCGTCGATAAGGGCGAGTCCCTGGAAGAATGCATCCGCCGCGAGGCCAGGGAAGAAGCTGGCGCAACGCTACGCGACCTCGAACTGCTCGGCATCTTCACTGCCTTCGGCGAGGATAAGAGCGACCATGTGGTCATCTTCGTCTCGCGCGATTTCGACTGGCGGATGGCGCCGCCCAACAACGAGATCGCCAGGGCGGCCTGGTTCCCGCTCGATGCCCTCCCCGATGGCCTTTCGCCGGGCACCCGCCGCCGGCTGGAGGAGCTTCGTGAAGGCAGCCGCCCACGGGCAGGCCGCTGGTGATGCCCCCGGCCCCACCGCCCGGGATCCCGGCCGGCCATCGCCAGGCGATCGCCACCCTGGCCAGCCTGTTCGGCTGGCAAACACATGGCGAGCCCCGGCCCGTCGAGCAGTCGCTGCTCAACGCCAACTACCGCATCGATACCGCGGACAGACGCTGGTTCGTGCGCTGCTACGCGCCGTCGCGCACCCTCGAGCGAATCGAACGCGAGCATGCGGTCATGCGCTGGGCCCGAGAGCGCGGCATCCCCGTCGCCCCGCCTGCCGCCGATGGTTCCGGGCGCACCGTCTTTCGCCTGGACGGCAGACTCTGGGCCGTGTTCCCCTGGGTCGATGGCCGCAGCCTCCTGCGCGGCACCATGACCACCACCGAAGCGCATCTCCTCGGCGCGCTGAATGGCCGCGTTCACCGCGTCCTGGCCGGCTGGCCCCCGGCTGACCTCCACTCCAACTCCGAACTCAGCTGGGACACCGGCAAGTCGATCGCCGATCTCAGCCGCATCGACGACCTTATCCGCTACTACCCCGCGCCGGGCGAAGACCAGTTGCGCGTGCAGGGCTGGGTACGCGAACAGCTGGCCCTGCTCGAGGGCGGCGCTGCGCGGCCACCTTCAGATTTCGCCGGCATCCCGCTCCAGCCCTGCCATGGCGACCTCCACGAGCGCAACCTCATGGTCGATGCCGCCGGCGCCGCGCTCGCAGTGGTCGATTGGGAGCGCTTCTGTTTGTGCGCCCCCGCGTTCGAAGTCCTCCGCGCGCTCACGTTCGCCCTCCTGCTCGATGAGCCGCTGCTCTCGGCCTTCCTGGCCGGCTACCGCTCGGAACACCGGCTCGATGCAGCGACGGTCGAGGCCTGCGTCGAGTGGTGGTGGCAGTCGCAGCTGCACAACACCTGGGCGTTTCGCGAACGGTTCATCAAAGGCAATCGCGCGGTGGAACAGTTCTTTGCCGAGGGGGCCGTTGCGCTCCGCCGCTTCGCCAGCGCCAGTTACAGGGCAGGCCTCGCGGCGAAGCTCCTCCGCGAGGCCTGCTGAGGGGGTACAGAGAGCGTTTTCGCGCTAGCCGGTGAACTCCTCCGAAGCGCGCTCATCCTCCACGCGCCCATCCGGCTCCGCCACCTCCGAGTACGTCTCGGGTTCGGGCGCGACGGTCCGCGGGTCAGCATGCGCCGGGTCCAGGAACTCAGCGCCTTCGATGAGCGCCTCTTTGAGGGCCTTCAAGGGCTTCGCCTCCTCGATGAGCTTCTTCGCGCCTTTCACGTCCTCGATCGGGTTGAGGTCTTTCAGCGACATCGTGCCATCTCCTCCGCTTCCGCCATTCCGGACGCTTCCAGCATAGCCCCCGGGCGCAACCGCCGCTTGCGCAATCCGGCAGGCGCCCGGGCCGCGCCGCACGACGCGCATCGTGGCCAGGTCAACCACCCATCCCCGCGAGTCTCCGATGCGATCCGCAAGCGCACTCATGCCGCGCCTCCTGTACCAGCCCAACCACGGGAACCGGCCGGCCTCAGCCCGTCTTGATCTCGACCTTGCGCGCCTCCGG
>JBBIVC010000029.1:13449-14251 GCA_037439905.1 Thermoflexus sp. | reverse complement strand
GAAGTCGCGACCACGTGGGGTGTGTCGCCCGTGGGTTCGCGGCCAACCTCGGTGAGGGTCGCGGGGTCGATGGAAACGACGGCATTGCCTTTGTCGAGCGTGACCAGGAGAGCGCCGTCGCGCTCGGCGATGCCGTGGGGTTCGCCGGGGAGGGAGAGGAGGCGGAGGATGGCCGGGCCGGAGGGGTCGACTTCGGCGACGAGGTCTGCCCGGCCGAGCGTGACGTAGACGCGGCCGTTGAATTCGAGCAGCTCGTGGGGCGGGCCGGGGAGGGCGAGGGTAGCGGCGCGGCCAGTGGCGAGGTCGTGGAAGGTGAGCGCCTGGGAGCGGAGGTTGGCGACGACGATGACACCGGTGGTTGGCAGGGGGAGGTCGCGCTCGCGCTGGGCCGGCCGGGAGAAGACAAGAATCGCCAGGAGCATGAGCGGGAGGATGGCCAGCCCGGCGAGGCGATTCATGGTTGCGAGATTCAGACCCATGGGGCCTCCGGACCGTGGTTGGGGGGCCGCGAGCAGAGCCCCCCAACCAGCTGCGTGACTAGCGGATGATGTTCACCAGGTCCTGCAGCATCTGGTCGCCGGCGGTGATCACGCGGGACGACGACTGGAAGCCGCGCTGGGCGAGGATGACGTTGGTGAACTGCTGGGCGAGGTCAACGTTCGAGGATTCGAGCGTGCCGGTGCTCACGGAGCCGCGCCCGTTGGTGTTGGGCAGGCCGACAATGGCCTGGCCGGAGTTCGAGCTGGGCGCCCAGAGGTTCTGCCCCTGGCGAAGGAGGCCACCGGGGTTCACGAACGATGCG
>JBBIVC010000029.1:1992-13427 GCA_037439905.1 Thermoflexus sp. | reverse complement strand
GAGCTGACCGATGATGCGGTTGGCGCCGTTGGAGTAGATGCCGGTGATTTCACCGGTGGAGCCGACGGCGAAGCTGACCAGGGCACCGGCGGCCGAGCCGGTCTGGCTCTGGATGTTCACCTGGCTGGCGCCGGCGAACTGGGAGAACTTGGTGACATCGAAGGTGAAGGTGAGCGGGTCGGCGCCCGTGCCGAGGTCGCCCGCGGGGATGCTCAGGTTCACGAGGCCGTTGTTCGCGACGCCGGTATCGAGCTCACCGGTGGGCAGGAACTGGAGGGTGCCATTGGTGACGGTGACCGTGTCATCGAAGGCCGTGCCGGGGGTGGCATCGGGGCCAGGGGTATCGGGGATGTCATGGAACGCGGTGACGTCCCAGGTGTTGGCGGCGGTCTTTTCGAAGATGACGCGGATGGCCTTGGCGTTGCCGAGCGAATCGTAGGCGGTGATGGTGGTGGTGACCTGGCCGCCGATGGCGGTGCCGGCATCGAGGTTGCCCGCGGCGATCATGCCGCTCTTGGCCACCGGGACGGTGAGGTCCTGCGTCGCCTGTGCGCTGATGCGGGTACCGAACGGGATCTGGAGCGCCTGGAGCGGGCTTTCGACATCGACGGCTCCGGAAGCATCGGCGACCCAGCCCATGACGTTCAGGCCGGTCACGGGGTTCACGAGGTGTCCTTCCACGTCGATATCGAAGGCGCCGTCGCGGGTGTAGTAGTTGCGGGTGCCATCGCCGACGACAAAGAAGCCATCGCCCTGGACGGCGAAGTCGGTGAGCTTGCCGGTGCTCTGGAGGGAGCCCTGGGTCATGATGTTATCGATGCCGCCGAGCTGCATGCCGAGGCCGATCTGGGCGGGGTTGGTGCCGCCGCGGCCGGCCTGGGGGGAGCTGGCGCCCTTGACGGTCTGGCCGAGGATGTCCTGGAAGGTGACGCGGCTGGACTTGTAGGCGATGGTGTTGACGTTGGCGATGTTGTTTCCGACGACATCCATGAAGGACATGTGGTTCTTCATGCCGGAGATCGCGGAAAAGAGTGCTCGCATCATGGTGGTAACGATCCTTTCGGTGCGGCTCGAAAGCCGATTTGCGTGATGGATCGGGCCTCCGACATGCGGACCAGCCCGGTAGGTTCTCGAGGCGCCGGGGTGGGGCGCGGCTAGGCGATGACGACGGAATCGATGTTGGTGAAGACGCGCTCCTTTCCTTGCTGAGCATTGAGGGCCGTGACGACCGTGCGCTGACGGACATCGACGACGACGGCGAGGTCATCGAGCATGACGACGCTGCTGCGCGAGCCTTTTTCGGCGGCGCGGGTGATGGCGGTGTCGAGCCGCTGCATGCGGGCGGGATCGAGGTCCAGGTCGCGGCGCTCAACGCGCTTCTGCGCGTGGGCGCTGAGCTGGACGCCCGCGACAGCACGCTGGAGCGCTTCCTGGAACGACGGCCCCCCCGACTGGCGGACCGGGGCCCCGCCGTTGCCGCGGGCGGATGGCGGCAAGGGGCCGATCTGCTGCGTCCTGTCGACGGCCATTCAGATGACCTCCGAAACGGTGAACAGGTCGACGACCTTGCCATTGACGTAGAGGAACGGGATGCCGGCCGGGTCCATGACCACCTTCTCCACGCGGCCGGTGACTTCGTTGCCGGCGTTGGGGAGGTCGGCCGCGGCCTGGACGACGCGGTCGTCCTTGTTCACCTCGGCGCGCTCGTAGCTGGTGAGCCTGGCGAAGGGGCGGCCGAACAGCTCGCGGCCGACGAGGTCGCGGGTGACCTGCAGGGCATCGACCTGCTTCCCGGTGACGGTGCGGCCGATCATGCTCGCCGCGCTGGTGAGCTCGTTGACGCCCTGGAGGACTTTGATGCCATCGGCGATGGCGCGCATCTGGTTGAGTGACTCGAACTGGGCCATCTGGGCCATCCAGTCGGAGTCCTTCTGCGGCTCCAGGGGGTTCTGGTTCCGCATCTGGGCGATGATGAGGGTCATGAAGTCGACCTGGGTGAGTTCGTTGCCGGACCCGGGCTTCTTCGCGGTGGTCGTGGTGTTCTTGAGGCCGGTGATGGGGTCGATGTTGATCTGGGCCATCGTCGATCCTCCTTACACGCGGTAGAGCAGGGCGCCATCGGGGTTGTAGGCGGCGCGCAGGCGGTTGTGGAGCCCGGCCGAGGACGGGGCATCGTCGAGGCCCAGGACGGCGGCAAAGTCGCCGGCAACCGGGCGGGGCTGTCCAAAGCGGCTCTCGAATGAACCGCCCGCGTTGCCGCCACCGACACCCACGTTCACATCGGAAAGGTTGAGACCGCGGGAGCCGAGGAGGCTCGAAAGGTCCTGGGTGTGGTCGCGCAGGAGGCGGGCGGCATCGGGCCGCTCTGCGCGGACGTCGATCCGAACCTCATCGCCATCGGTGTGGACGTGGATGACCACCTCACCGAGCTCGAGGGGTTCGAGATGGATGCGGGCTTCGCCTCCGCCGGCGTCGACGCGCTCGATGACGGCAGAGGCGACCTGGTCGACCTGGGGAGGGAGATCCGCCGTCGCGGCGGGCGGCGTTGGGGCATCGGCCGGCAGAGCCGCGGGCGCTTCAGCGGCAGGCTCCTGGCGCAGCTGGCCGACGGCGGAGTTGGGCGCCGCGTGAGCGATGCCCATGGCCGATGCGCGCGGAAGGGGCCTGGAGCCGTCTGTCTTGCGGCCAGGGTGGCTGTCGCCCTGGCCGGGGGCGGATTCGCTGGCGTTCCCGACGGGGCGGACCACGCCTCCTGGCGCCGGGGCGGCATCGCCGGCCGCGGGACCAGGATCAGTGGGCTGCGCCGGTTCGGTCCCCTCGTCGGAGGGGCGACCGGGCATCTCCGGGGCGGATTCGGCAGGGGGGCTGGCTGTTTCGAGCCCGGGGTTTTCAGCGAGACTGGCCGCCACCGGGGCCGGGAGTGGAGCACCCTCCGCAGCAGTGGCCGCCTCCGCCGGGGAAGAACCCTCACCTTCGACGGGCACGGACGGGGCCATGGCGTCAGGTGCCGGCGCCGGCTCGGCCGTGCCGCTGGTGGCGGCGACGTCCCCGGCATGCGGAGCGAGCGCAACAGGGGCTGAGACGCCCGTTGCGCCGGCTGGTGCCGGGGCGCCCGGGCCGGTGGTGGAGCCATTGGCATCGAGGGCCGCAGGGATCCCGGGGAAGGGCTGGGGGCTTGCGATGCTCGCGAGCAGCGCAAGCGCCGGGTCGTTGGGGTCCTGGTCACCGGGCTCGCCGGCCGGGAACGGAGGCGCTGATCCCGTGGCCGCCGCTTCTTCCGTGGCAGGCGGCGAACCATCGAGGATGCCGGCCAGGAGGGCCGCGAACATCCCTTCAGTCAGGGGGGCAGCGCCGGCTGCGCCCTCACCCGCCGGCGAGGCGGGGACGATGGCCAGGAGTGGGTCGGCAGGTGCCTGAACGGCGATTCCCATTACATCTGCATCCTGAAGACTTCCTGGTAGGCCTCGACGGCCTTGTTGCGTACCTGGGTAGCCAGGCTGATGGCGATGCTTTCCGTTTCGAGGGCGAGCATCACGTCGTGGAGTTCGACGTCCTGGCCAGTTGCCAGGGCGGCGACCTTCTGGTCGGCGTTTTCGCTGATGGCCTGGAGCTGGCCGATAGCCCTGCCCAGGAGGTCGGCGAACCCGCCGCCCACGGCCCGTGCCGCGGTGGAACCAGTCTGGCCAGCGGGGCCGAGGCCCTGAATCCGTCCAATCTCCATCACTACCTCCTCATGGCGCGTAGGCCGGGGCGAGCGAAACCCCTAAAGGTCTATCTGCTGGAAATGTCGAGGGCGCGGAGCGCCATCTGCTTCACGGCGTTGAGGACAGTCACGTTGGCCTGGTACGACCGGTTGGCCGAGGTGAGGTCGGTCATCTCCTGGACCATGTCGACGTTGGGCATCTCGACGAAGCCATCGGCGCCGGCATCGGGGTGAGCGGGGTCGTAGACCGAGCGCGCGGGTGATTCCTGGTCGACCGTGACCTGGGTGAGGACGACGCCGGTATCGGCGCCGCCAGTGAAGCGCCGGATGATGTTGGAGAAGGGGAGGGTGGAATCGCCGGAGGCGAAGCGGACGACTTTCCGCTGGTACGGTCCGCCTTCGGGGGTGCTGGTGGTCTCGATGTTGGCAACGTTCGAGGCGACGACGTCCATACGGACTCGCTGGGCAGCGAGGCCGGAGGCGGAGGAAGCGAGGGCGCGGATCAATCCCATGGCAGACTCCTTTAGCCCTGGATGACGGTGCGGATGTTGTTGAGCTTGGTGCTCAGGGCGCGCGAGGCGGCCTGGTAGCGCATCTGCGTCTCGGTGAGGAGGACCATCTCCTGGTCGATGTCGACGGTGTTGCCATCCATGCGGGATGAGGCGAGCAGCTGTTGCGCATCGAGGCCGAGCTGGCCGCGCAGGCTGCTGCCAGCCGTGATATGGCGGGGGTCGGTGGCAGCCAGGGGCGCGCTCGCGCGGCCGAGCTGGCGCTGCAGCTCGGTTTCGAAATTCACCTCCTGGCGGAGGTAGCCCGGCGTATCGATGTTGGCGATGTTGTTGGAGATCGCGCCCTGGCGGCGGGAGAGGCCGCGCAACCAGGCGGTCAGGGTCTCGATGCCGCGATCGGCAATGGGATTCACGAAGCACCTCCCTCAGGCGCCCGGGCGGCGCCAGCGTGTGACGGCGAGCTCATCGATGAGCGCGCGCTCGGCGCGGCTGCGGGCGAGACGTTCCTCTTCGAGGCGGTGGTCGAGGAGCGCTTCCATCGCCTTGCGGTCGCGGCGGCGTTCGAGGAGGCCGGCCCGTTCGGCCTCGACATCGTTGGCGGAATGCTGGAGGGCGGAGCGGCGCGCGAGGATCTCGCGGTCGATGCGGCGAAGGTAGGCGAGCCCGGCCTGGAGGTCGGTGGCATCGACCGGCCCGGCCGCGGGCAGGGGGGTATCGAGCAGCGCGTCGCGATTTGCGAGCGACTCCTGCAGGGCCTCCTCGCGCCGCCGGTAGAGGCGGAGAGCCCCGGCGAGCTCCTGCTCCTGGAGGCGTTCGAGGCGTTCACGGTGTCTCACCAGGCGCTTCAGACGTTGCGGATTCAGGGTCATCGGCGTCCTCGACGGAGAAGGTTGCTGCGGGGTCGATGCGCTTGAGCGCGGCGACGGCGTCATCGAAGGGGGTCACCTCGGCCGCCGGCTGACGGAGGTAGGCGTTGATGGCGGGCACCAGGTCGATCGCGGTATCGACCAGGGGGTCGCTGCCGCGGACGTAGGCTCCGATCGAGATGAGGTCGCGGGCGTCGGCGTGGGCGGCGAGGAGTTCGCGCAGGCGGCGCGCGGCATCGCGGTGGGAGGGCGCGGCCACTCGCTCCATGAGGCGGGACACGCTTCCGAGCACATCGATGGGCGGGTAGTGACCGGCGCTCGCGAGGCTGCGGCGAAGGACGATGTGCCCGTCGAGGGTGGCGCGCGCGAGGTCGGCGATGGGTTCGTCCATGTCCTCGCCATCGACGAGGACGGTGTAGATCGCCGTGATGCTCCCGCGGGCGGCGGGCCCGGCGCGCTCCATGAGGTGGGGCAGCATGCTGAAGACGGAGGGCGGATAACCCCTGGTGGTCGGTGGTTCGCCGGCGGCGAGGCCGATTTCGCGCTGGGCCATGGCAACGCGGGTGAGGCTATCGAAGAGCAGGAGGACATCGAGGCCTTCAGCGCGGTAGGCCTCGGCGATGGCGGTGGCGGTGCGGGCGGCGCAGAGGCGCATCGCGGCAGGGTTATCGCCGGTGGAAGCGACGACAACGCAGCGTTCGAGGGCCGCGGCGCCCAGGTCGTGCTCGATGAAGTCGCGGACTTCGCGGCCGCGCTCACCGATGAGGGCGATGACGGTGACATCGGCAGCGGTGCCGCGGGCGAGCATGCCGAGGAGCGTACTTTTGCCAACGCCAGAACCGGCGAAGATCCCGACACGCTGGCCGCGGCCAAGGGTGAGGAAGCCATCGATGGCACGCACGCCGCACGGGAGCGGGTCGGAGATGGGCTCGCGCTGGAGCGGGTGCGGCGGCTCGGCATAGCCGGAGACCCAGCGCACACCGGCCGGTTCGGGGCCACCGTCCATGGGGCGGCCGAGGCCATCCAGCACCCGGCCGAGCAGCGCGCGGCCGACGGGGGCCGAGGGCGGCCGGCCGGCCGCGTGGACCCGTGCCCCGGCAACGACCACGCCGCGATCGAGGACGGCCAGGTGGGCGTGGGCGCCGCTCGCGGCGGCGCACTCGGCGGCGAGGAGGCGGCCAGCGGGGTCTTCGACGAAGGCCAGCTCGTGCGGTTCGAAGTTGATACCGGAGACGGTCGCCATCTCGCCGGAGGCATGGAGCACGGTCCCGGTGCGGCGGTGGACGTTGGCTGTCGCGGCCGCTTCGACGAGGGCATCGAGGAAGGCGGTGCTCATGGGGTGTCATCCCCTCCGGCGGCGCGCAGCGCGCGCTCCATGAGCGACAATCGGGCATCGAGGGTGGCATCGATGGTGCCGTTGCGCAGGTCGATGATGCAGCCGCCGACTTCGATGCCATCGTCGGGGCGGACATAGCCGGCGAGATCGGCCAGGGCCGCGGTAACCGGCACTTCGGCCGCGGGGTGCACGCGGATGGAGAGGATCTCCTGGCCGGATGCGGCCCGGACCGCTTCGGCCACGGCTGCGGCAGTGCGGGCAGGGTCATCGTAGACGTCGGCGACGATGCGGCGGACAGCGAGGACCACCGCGCGGGTGATGACAGCAGAAGCCTCGCCGACCACCTGGCCACGGATGGCTTCGCCTTCGGCGGCGGCTGTGCGGAGGAGCTGGAGGAGGGAGGCCGCCTCGGCGAGGGCGGCTTCGCGGCCGGCGCGGAAGCCCTCTTCGTATCCACCGGTGTGGGCGGCCGCCCGGACCTGTTCCGCCTCGGCGCGGGCGCGGTCGACGAGCGACTGTGCTTCGGCGAGCATGTCAGCTGCCTGTTGTTCGGCGGCCGCGATGATCTCGGCGGCAGTGGCGGTGGGGCCGGCAACCGGGGCTGCCCGACGCGGGGCGCCGCCGACGACAAAGACCTCGCTTTCGGGGTGGACCGAGCGAATGACGCGCGAGGGCCTAGCCAACGAGCTCATCATCGCCACCTCGCGCGATCACGATTTCCTCGGCTTCATCGAGCCGGCGGATGACTTCGACGATGCGTTGCTGCGCTTCCTCGACCTGCCGCAGGCGCACCGGCCCGGAGGCCTCCATGTCTTCCTTCATCATCTGGGCGGCGCGAGTCGACATGTTGCGGAGGATGCATTCCTTGACGCTCTCCGGGGTGGCCTTGAGGGCGAGGGCGAGGTCGCGGACTTCGACTTCGCGGAGGATGCGCTGGATGGAGCGGTCATCGAGGGTGCTGATGTTTTCGAAGACGAACATGCGCTTCTTGATTTGCTCGGCGAGTTCGGGCTCGTTGTCTTCGAGCGCCTCGATGATGGTTTTCTCCGTCATGCGGCTGGACTGCTTGAGGAGCTGCACGAGGACTTCGATGCCGCCGACGGTCTGGGCCTGGCGGGTGGGCTGAAGGACAGCACTGAGCTTGCGGCGCAGGACGGCCTCGACTTCGCTGACGATTTCCGGGTTGGCGCGATCCATCAGGGCGATGCGCTGGGCGACATCGGCAGCCATTTCGGGGTCGAGGCCGGCGAGCACCTGGGCGGCTTTCTCGGATTGGAGGAAGGAGGTGAGGAGGGCGATCGTCTGGGGGTGCTCGTTGCTGAGGAAGTTGACGAGCTGCTGGACGTTGAGGTGGCGCAGGAAGCCGAACGGGACGGTGGGCGAGGTGGCGGAGAGCCGGTCGATGAGCTCGGTGGCCTTTTCCTCGCCGAGGGCGAGGCGGAGGAGGTCCTCAGCGTATTCGAGGCCGCCCAGCGAGATGACGTTGCGGGCAACGGCGGAGCTTTCGAATTCCTCGACGACTTCCTTGCGCTGCTCGGGCTGGAGCTCGCCCATGGCGGAGATCTCCCAGGTGAGCCGCTCGATGTCCTCGTCGCTCAGGTGACGGAGGACTTCGGCCGAGCGCTCCTTGCCCAGGGTGATGAGCAGTGCAGCGGCTTTCTTCCGCCCCTTCAGCTTCTCATCACGCGCGACCACGGGTGATTACTCTCCTTCCCTCATCCAGGTCTGGACGACATCGGCGACGGCGCGGGGGTTGGCTTCGGCAAGCTTGATGACGCGCTCCTCATGCGGGTCGGGTGCGGCCTCGATGGCGGGGAGGTCGGGGCCGCGGGGAATCGACGTCATGGCGGCGGCGGGGAGTCCGCCCATGCCGGCCGCGGCGGGCAGCATGTGGGGCTGGGGCACGCCCGGGAGCGCGAGCTGCCGCTTGCTCAACGAGCGCAGGAGGAGCATGACGAGGATGAAGGCGAGGATGATGGCGAGCATGGGGAGCAGGAGCTTCAGGTATTGGAGGTAGGTGCCGAGGCCATCGCCGGCGGCCATCACCAGGTCCTCGCGAACGCTGGCATCGAAGGGGAGGCGCGTCACGCTGAGGGTATCGCCGCGGGTCTGGTCGAGGCCGACGGCGGCGGCGACGGCGCTTGTGAGGCTGGCCTCCTGCGCGGCGGAGACGCTCTCATCGAGGACGACGGAGACGCTGAGCCTTTCGATGGAGCCGGGCGCACGCTCGGTGGTGGAGGTGGTGCGGCTGATCTCGTTGTTGGTGGTGGTTTCGGTGCGGGTGTACTGGCTGTTGCCGTTGGCGGTGGTGTTGGCGCCAGCGCCGGTACCGCCGTTGGTACCAGTGCCGGGCACGTTCCCGACGTTGATGCCGCTGCCGGTGAAGGTTTCGGTGACCGAGGAGGTGCTGCGCGGGACGGCCTGGCCGGCCGCGGCGAACTGATCGGCGACGGACGTCACCTTGTCGAAGTTCAGCGATGCGCGCACCGTGACGGCGCTACGGCCGGGGCCCACCACCTTGGCGAGCGTCTCGGTGATATCGCGCTGGAGGGAGAGCTCGTACTGGCGCTGGAGCTCCAGCTGGCTGGCGGTAGCGCCGGTGGAGAAGCCCTGGGAGAACGTGGCGCCATCGAAGAGGACGCGGCCGGAGTCATCGATGATGGTGACTCCGCTCTGGTCGAGGCCTTCGACCGAGTTGGTGACGAGGTTGGTGATGCCGCGGACCTGCTCATCGCTCAGGCGGGCGCCGGGCCGGAGCTGGAGGAGGACGCTGGCGGTGGCCCGGGCCTGGTCCTCCTTGAAGATGGCCTCCTTGGGCATCGAGATGTGGACGCGGCTGGCGCGGACGCCGGAGAGGGTATTGATGGAGCGGGCGAGCTCCCCTTCGAGGCCCCGGCGGAAGTTGACCTGCTGGACGAAGTCGGTCGCGCCGAAGTTGGTGTGGTCGAAGATCTCGAGGCCGACTGAGCCGCCCTTGGGCAGGCCCGCCTGGGCGAGGCGAATGCGGACTTCGGCGACCTTGTTGGCGGGCACCGAGACAGTGGAGCCACCACCACCCAGTTCATACGGGATGCCATCGGCTTCGAGCTGGTCGGCGATGGCTGCGCTGTCCTCGGGAGCGAGGGCGCTGTAGGCGACCACCATGTTGGGCCGGGAGGAAGCGAGGAAGACGAAGTAGAGGACCGCGAGCGTTGCCGCACCGATGGCAGCGAGCATGATCTGCCGCGACCGCGGGAGCTCGTTCCATCGTTCGAGAAGTGGTGCGAGCGGGGTGCCCTGTCCCATGTGCGCCTCCGGAAGAATGCCGGGCAGCCTGGCCCGGTGCTCAGGACTGTAGCGACGGGGTTCGAGGCGGCGCATTGGGGAGTCCCCGATCTCGGGGTCGAGGGTCTGTGTTGGGCGGCGGAAAACCCCTGATCTTTGGGTGAGCCGGCGCGGGCACCCCGGTTGAGGGGCCCGACTGGTCCGGTGGCGACGCCGTGGCGGTTGGCGTATCGTTTCGCACGCACAATTCCGCCCTTTGGAGAGACCTGTGGCAGATGAACTCCCGCCCCTGATCACCGACGCGATGCGCGCGCAGATCGGCAAGGAATCCGACCCGATCACGCTCGAGGTCGACAAGACAGCGATCCGCATGTTCGCCCGCGCGGTCGGGCATACGGACCCGATCTACTACGACGAGGCCGCGGCGAAGGCCGCCGGATACCGCGGGCTGGTGGCGCCACCCGGCTACCTTGGGACGCCGGTGTACAACCCGAATGCCCCGGCGCGCCGGGGCGGGGGTGGGATGTTCGGCGGGCCGGAGCCGAGCCGGCCGCTGCGCCGCATCCTGAACGGCGGCACGGAGATCGAGTACTTCGATGACATCTGCGCTGGCGATGTGCTGACCTCGACGACGCACGTGGCGAACTACGAGGAGACCAAGGGGAGCCTTGGCGAGATGCTCATCACGACGAGCAAGACGGTCTACAAGAACCAGGACGGCAAGGTCGTTGCGATTTCGACCGGCACCGGCATCCGCTACTAGGAGGCAGCGCAATGGCAGTGAAGTGGAGTGAGATTTCGGAGGGGATGGAGATTCCCACCCTCAAGAAGAACTGCAGCACGCAGCAGCTGGTGCTGTGGGCGGCCGGGTCCGGGGACTTCTACCAGATCCATTATGACAAGGACTTTGCCATCGGGACGGGACTTTCGAACATCATCGTCCACGGCGCGCTGAAGAACGCGTTCCTGGGGCAACTGCTCCACGACTGGATCGGGAACAACGGCCGGATCAAGAAGTACGGGTGCAGCTACCGTGGCATGGACTACCCGAACCAGGACATCCTGTGCAAGGGGGTGGTGACGCGGAAGTACGAAGAGGGCGGCGAGAAGCTTGTCGACCTTGAAATCTGGACCGAGAACCCGGAGGGCAAGAAGACGACCCCGGGCCATGCGACCGTGCGGATCGACAGCTAGGAACCAGGAGCATTCATGGGCAACCTGCTCGAAGGAAAAGTCATCGCCATGACGGGCGCCGGCCGAGGGATCGGCCGGGAGTGCGCGTTGCTGGCAGCATCGGAGGGTGCGCGGGTTGTGGTGAACGACCCGGGCGTGAACCCGGACGGTTCGGGGACCGACAGCGGGCCGGCGGCCCAGGTCGTCGAGGAGATCAAGAAGGCGGGCGGCGAGGCCGTCGCGAACTTCGCCGACGTTTCGACGATGGAGGGTGGCGAGAGCGTCATCAAGACCGCGCTCGACACGTGGGGCCGGCTCGACGGGCTGATCAACCTGGCCGCGATCCTGCGGGACCGGATGATCTTCAACCTGACCGAGGAAGAGTGGGACGACGTGATCCGGGTGGACCTGAAGGGCCACTTCACGACGATCAAGCCTGCCTCGGTACTTATGCGGCAGCAGCGCTACGGGCGGATCGTGAACTTCAGCTCGGTCTCGGGCCTGCAGGGGAACTCCGGCCAGGCGAACTACGGCGCGGCAAAGGCCGGCGTGGCTGGCCTGACGCGGGTGGCGGCGCGGGACCT
>JBBIVC010000029.1:0-1969 GCA_037439905.1 Thermoflexus sp. | reverse complement strand
CATCGCGCCCGGGGCATCGACACGGTTGACGGCGACCGTCCCGCAGGCTTCTCGCGAACTGCGGGCGGCACGCGGCATCGCGGGTGCGGGAGGGGCGGCCCCCGCGCCGGCCACCAACCAGGCGGCCCAGGAAGCTGCGGCGATGCGCGGGCCGGACATGGTGGCGCCGATGACCGTCTACCTGTTGCTGGACGAGGCCTGGAACATCAACGGGCGCATCTTCCAGGTGGCCGGCGGGCACGTCGGGTTGCTGCAGGACATGTATCCGCCGTTCAGGAACATCTACAAGCACGGCAAGTGGACGCTCGATGAGCTCCGCATGCTGGTGCCCCAGCAGCTGATGGCCGGGCTGGTGAATCCCGCACCGCCGGCGGAGGACCTGCTGATCCCCGGGCGGGGGTAGGCACGGGCCGTGAACACTCGCGAGGGCGCCCCCGGGGGGCGCCCTCGTGGTATTTCGGGCGAGACAGCGTTGGGACCCGGGCGGCTGAGGCCAGTGACGGCGGCGCCGCCACTGGCGCGCGGGACGCGGTCAGCTGATGCGGCGCATGATGGCGAGGGCACCTTTTTGCCAGGCGACGCGGTGGGTGACGCCGGTGTCGTAGCGGCCCTTGTTTTCGAGGTACCAGTCCCAGGCGCGGATGAGCGCCTCGGCGTTCGAGTACTTCGGCTGCCAGCCGAGCAGACGCTTGGCCTTATCGACTTCGACATAGGAGTCGCGCCACATGGTGCCGTAGTGCCAGGCGGCGAGTGGCGAAAGGCGCAGGAGTTCGAGCACGCGCAAGGCCCACTCGCCGGGGCGGGCGGGAAGGTGCCAGAGACGCGAGCCGGAGCCGGCGTGGTCGAAGAGGGCCTGCATGTCCTCGTTGAGGGTCTGGTAGCGGTCGGCGCCAACGTTCATGGTTTCGTTGACGACATCCGGGTTGATGGCGGCGCGGTAGATCGCATCGACCAGGTCGGTGACTTCGAGGAGCTGGTAGTGGTTCTTGCCGTTGCCGAGGAGGGGGATTTTTCGGCCCTCGGCGATCCACTCGAAGAGGATTTCGAAGACGCCGAGCCGGCCGGTACCGAGGAAGGTCTTGGGCCGGATGATGTTCACCTGGAGGCCGCGCTGCTGGTACTGGTGGCAGATGTCCTCGCCTACGACCTTGGAGGAGCCGTAATGGCCGAGGGGGATGAGCGGCGAGTCCTCGTCGATGGGGTGGACCTTCGGGACGCCATAGACGGCGGTGCTGGAGATGAAGACGACGCGCCTTACGCCGGCTTTCAGGGCTTCGTGCAGCACATAGCGGGTACCCCGCACGTTGACGTCGTAGATCTTCCGTTTCGAGACCTGGATGGGAAGGGCGGCGGCGGTGTGGATCACGACATCGACGCCTGCCAGGGCCGCGCGGATCTGCTCGCGATCGCGGACGTCGCCCGCGACGACGGTGACGCGATCGCGGATGTCGTCGTCGTCGGGGGGGAGCGGGGCGATATCGAAGAGGACGGGGTGGATGCCTTCTTCGAGAAGACGGCGGGCGATGTGAGAACCAAGGAATCCGGTGCCGCCGGTGATGAGCCAACGGGGAGCAGTTGGTTGAGCCATTGGGACGGGCCTGCGTGGGAGTTGTTCGCTAACAGGGTCGCCCGGGCAGGCGCAGGACTCAAGCAACCGGGGCCGGGAAATGCTAGTTGGCGGTCTGCGGGCCGATGACGACGACGTCGGCGATGACCGCCTGGCGGTCGCGGTCGAACCCGCCACGAACGGTGATCTCGTGGCCGATGGCGCGTTCGCCGGAGCGGACGGCCTCGAGGGTCAGGCCGCTCTGACCGACGAGGATGCGCGTCTCGGGGCGCACCAGCACGGTGACGGGACCGCGGTCGGTCTGGACGGTGGCGCGGTCACCATCGCGGGCGGTGAGGACACCCTGGATGTGGACGAGCCCGGGGCGCATGGGTTCCATGCCATCCCCGCTCGCCGGGGGTG
>JBBIVC010000028.1:0-14937 GCA_037439905.1 Thermoflexus sp. | reverse complement strand
AGTGGCAGTCGTACGCGGCTCACACCGTCGAATACGCCGTCTTCGCCTTCCTGGCGATGCGGCTCCTCGCGGTTGCATGGCCGGCTGTGCCCGGGTATCGGCTGGCCCTGGCGGCATGGCTGCTCGCCGTGCTCTACGGGCTCTCCGATGAGCTCCACCAGGCGTTCGTTCCGGGCCGCGACGCGAGCCTCCTGGACGTCGCCTTCGATGCGCTCGGCGCCGCGATCGGGGTCGCGTCCGCCATCGCAATGCGGCGAATCCCGGGCTCGGCCGGGAAGCGAAAGTGAAGGAGCAATTGTGCTACCCTGTAGCACATGAGGCGCGTGGGCATCCGGGAGCTTCGCCAGAACGCCAGCCGCTACATCCGGCTGGTGAAAGCGGGCGAGACCATTGAAGTGACGGAACGCGAGGTGCCGGTCGCCCTGCTCACGCCGTTGCCGCCGGGCCGCGCCATGACGCCCCGTGAACAACTCATCGCTGAAGGCAAGCTGGTAGCGGGCAGCCAGGATTGGGACGCGCTCCCACCACCGCCACCCGCTCCCTCAGGGTTGACCTCCGAAGAGGTGCTCGAGGAACTCCGCGGGGATGCTCAGTAGGTGCCGGGCATCTGGTATGCCGATAGCTCGGCTCTCGTGAAGTTCTTCGTGCTGGAGCCCGAGACCGGCGCGCTCCGCGACGCCGTCCGCGGCCACACGATTGCCACCAGCACGGTCGCGCTGGTCGAGGTTCCGCGAGCGGTGACCAGGCTCGGGTTGCCGCCGCCCCGGGCTTCGGTGTTCACCGCGCTGGATATCGTCCCCCTCGGCGCGGAGGTCATCGCCAGGGCCGCCTCCCTTCGCCCGCAGGAGCTTCGTTCGCTCGATGCAATCCATATCGCTTCCGCCCTGAGCCTCGATACCCGGTGCGACGGGGTCCTGGCGTATGACCGCCGGATGATTGAGGCTGCCCGTGCCGCGGGGCTCACGGTATGGTCCCCGGGCCGCGCCCAATCGCCTTAGGCTGGCACGGCTGCTTCCAGTGCCACCACCTCGATGTCCCCCCACGCCTGGGCCTGCCGCGCATCGGCCTCGCCCGATTTCAGCAGCTCCAGGATCGCGAGAAACGACACCACCACTTCGAGCCGGTTCGTGCATTCCATGATCGCCCGCCGGAACGAGAACTTGCCCCGCCTCCGTAGCCGCTCGCGGAACTCACCGATGCGCTGGACCAGCGTCATCGCTGTGTCGCGCTGCAGCACTGCCCTCGGCCGCGCCTCCACAGGCTTCTTGTTGAGCACCTCGATCATGATCGCCCGCAGCCGATCCATGGTGACGTTCGAAAGCCCGGTGCCCTCCGGCGGAGGCGGCGGAGGCGCCAGCCGCGTGTAGATACGGAGGCCCGTCTCCTGCCGCTCTTCGAGCACCGAAGCGATCTCCGCGAACCGCTTGTATTCACGCAGCAGTTCGACCAGTTCCCGGCCGACATCGTCCTCCTCTTCGTCGCCCCGCTCATCCTGTGGAGGCTGCGGCAACAGCGCCCTCGACTTCAGGAAGATCAGCTTTGCCCCGACAGCCACGAACTCGGCGAGGGCTCCGGGGTCGAAGCCCTCGCTGGTCCGGATGGCGCGCAGGTACTGGTCGGTGACAGCGACAAGCGAAACGGCCGTGATGTCCAGGTCGTCGCGCTCGATCAGGTGAAGGAGAAGGTCCAGCGGACCCTGGAAGACGGGCAGCGTGATCTCAGCCATGACTCCCGACGAGCCAACGCCCCCCCGCTGGGGCGCACCCGTCACGGTCTTACGACCATCTCCGTTATCGCGCCGCTGCAGGCGCCCACACCCCTGGGAGCGTCCGCTCGACCGCGGAAGCGATACCGGCGACCGACCGCATCATCGAAGCGAACCGCTCATATGTCAACGATTGCGGCCCATCGCTCAGCGCGTGCTCCGGATTGTTGTGCACCTCGATCATCAGCCCGTCGGCGCCGGCCGCTATCCCCGCCATCGCCACCGGGGTCACCAGGTTCACCTTCCCCGTGCCGTGGCTCGGGTCCGCGATGATCGGCAGGTGGCTCAGCTCCTTCACGAGCGGAATGGCGTTGACATCGAAGGTATTCCGGTAGGCCGTCTCAAACGTCCGGATGCCGCGTTCGCACAGGATCACGTGCGGGTTGCCCTGGGCCATGATGTACTCGGCCGCCAGCAGCCACTCCTCGATCTGCCCGCTGAGCGCGCGCTTCAGCAGAACGGGCTTCTTCACCATGCCCACTTCATCGAGCAGGATGAAGTTCTGCATGTTCCGCGCGCCGATCTGGATGATGTCGGCGTATTCGCAGACGGCGTCGATGTCGCGCACGCTCATCAGCTCGGTCACGATCGGCATGCCGGTCTCGCGGCTCGCCGTCTGCAGGAAACGAAGCCCATCGATGCCGAGTCCGCGGAACGCGTAGGGGGAGCTGCGCGGCTTGAACGCGCCACCCCGGAGGATGTTCGCCCCGGCCGCCTTCACCGCCCTCGCCGATTCGACGATGTGGTCCTCGTTCTCGATGGAACACGGCCCGGCCATGATCGCGAGCTCGGGCCCGCCGATGCTCACGCCGTGCCCCACGTCGATGACACTGTCTCCCGGGTGGAACTCCCGGCTGACAAGCTTGTACGGCTTCGTCACCCGGTGGACCGATTCCACGTGCGGCAGGCTTTCGAAGATGTCCTGCAGCGCGGGGTCGTCCGGGCCGATCACGCCGATGATGCTCCGCTCCGTGCCCACCGAAAGATGGGCCTGCCGCCCGGTCTCTTCCACCCGGGCGACGATAACGTCGATGTCATCCGGAGTTGCCTCCGGGGATACCACGATGATCACGGGGTCTTTTTCTCCACTAGCGCGCAGTCGAGTGTGTGCTCGAGCTAAGGTCGGGGCGGAGGCGTGCCGCCTCGCGCAGGTACACATGCCGGATGTCACTCTGGGTCTTCTCCGTATTCCAGTGGAGAAGGACGCGGATGCAAAGCGGCAACATGCCGGGGACCGACATCTCGTGGCTCTGCATGAGCGGGACCTGGGTCCAGCCCATCTGGCGCGCGGCAACCGCCGGGAATTCGGCGTACAGGTCGGGCGTCGTGGTAATCCAGGCCGAAGCGATATCCTCGGTGTTGATCTCGTTCACCTCGAGCATGGTGGTCAGCAGCTCTTTGGTAACGTCGAGGATCTCTTCCTTCTGGTTCCGGGTGACGGTGGTTGCACCACGGACGCCGCGAACCGGCATACGCGCAGGTCCTCCTCCAGGGGTTCGATGGGGTGTGATTCTGTGCCCTTAGCGAACCGGGAGCCCAAAGACTCCGGCCTGCGGACACCCATAAGCGCGGCCCACGAGGGGCCAACGCCACGCCCATCGGCGCTCGTTCTCCCACGTGTGGGCCGCATTCACCTGTCCGCTATCGGCCGGAGACATCCTCCACAAACTCCCTGACGCTCTGCGCGCGGTGGTCTTCCCCCGCGGCGTCAATGGTCGCGATTATAGCAGAGCCCACCACAGCCGCATCCGCCACCTCGCGCACCCGCTCAGCCTGGGCCCGCGTGCTGATCCCGAAGCCCACTGCCAGCGGCAGGTCCGTGTGTCTCCGGATGCGCTCGATGAAAAACGGCAGGTCGTCCAGCGGAACGTTCCCCCGTCCCGTCGTCCCCTTCATGCTCACGCAATACAGGAAGGCATCGGCGGCCTCCGCGATCACCTCGATCCGCGCGTCGGTCGTCGTCGGCGCGACGAGCGGCACAAAGCTCATATCGTGGCGCCGGCATGCCGCCAGGAATGTACCCGCCTCCTCAGGCGGCAGGTCGACCACGATGAAGCCGTCGGCGCCCGCTTCCTTCGCCTCCCGCACTGCCCGCTCTTCGCCGCGAGCGAGGATCGGGTTGTAGTAGCCCATGAAGATCACCGGCGCCTTCAGGCCGCGCGTGCGGGCTTCGCGCACGAACTCGAAGCAGTCTCCCAGCGACACATGCTGCTCGAGCGCGACCTGGTTCGCGTGCTGAATGGTCGCCCCATCGGCCATCGGGTCCGAGAAAGGCACGCCGATCTCGATGACGTCCGCGCCACCTTCCTCCATCGCCAGGAGCAGGGGCACCGTGTCCTCGCGCCGCGGATAGCCAGCCGTCACGTAGGGCACGAAGAGCTTCCGCCCTTCGGCGTGCGCGTTCGCGAACAGGTCTCGGAGCCGTTTCGTCATGTCTGGGTCCTCACGATCAGCAGCATGAAGCTCAAAAGGTTGAAAAGCACGTGGAAGGCGATCGCGTCCCACAGCGAGCCGCTCCGCCAATACAGCCAGGCCATGGCCATCCCCAGGAATGTGAACGGGATGAGCGAGCCCGGGTCCAGGTGCGAAAGCGCGAACAGCACGCTCGAAACGAGCGCCGCGGGCACGAACCCCCACGATGCCAGTCCGCCGAACACCAGCCCCCTCCTCGCCGATTGGGGCCGCGACCACCGTGGTGAGCCCGTACAGGAGCAACGCCGGCGTATCGCGGAGGGTGGCATCGAGCCGCGTGCCGCCGGGCACCAACACGTCGACGCCCGCCGCCTCGACGCCGCGCGCGTACAGCCCGGCGCCCAGGTAGAGCAGGGCGACGGCCGCGCCCGGCAACCACAGCCGGTCCACATCCAGCCGGCCCAGGCCGGTGGCCCGGACAAAGGCTGCGGGCGGCTGACGCGAGGCCAGCACCGCCGCGCTTGCGAAGAGCGCCGCAGAAAGGATCGCGTATGACCAGGCAATCCGCGCCGCAACCACGTCGCCCAGCAGGCGGGGAGGCTCGGGTATCGCATTGCCCGCCGCCGCGCGCGCAAGCGCTACATCGGCGTAGCGAGCCAGCACTGCCGCCTTCTCGAACGGGTCGCCAACATCGGTGAACTCCCGGCCGGCGCCCAGCGCGCTCGCCGTGGCCCCGATGAGCAGCAGCGGTCCCGCGTACGCGGCAATTCCCAGCCAGATCCCCGCGGCGACATGGAGTTCACTCCAGGGCCAGGTCCTGCCGGCCGCGGTCATGATGTGCCAACCAGGATCGAGAAGCTGAAGAGGTTGAAGAGCAGGTGGAACACGATCGCATCCCAGAGCGAACCCCGGCGGTAGTACACCCAGCTCAGCATCACCGCGATCATGAAGAACGGGATGATGCTCCCGGGGTCGAAGTGCACGGCAGAGAACAACACGCCCGAAATCGCCGCCGCCGGCCAGAATCCCCACCTCAGCAGCCCGCTGAAGACCAGCCCCCGGAAGAAGAGCTCCTCCGAAAGCGGCGCCCCCAGTACGGTGACCACCGCGGCGATGCTCACCGTCAGGTCGTCGCGTGTGATTTCGTGCGGCACCGTGCTCGATGGTTCCAGCCATGAGATCCCTGTCGCCTCCGCGGCCACAACCCAGGCCACCGTGCCCGCATACGCCACCGCGACCATCAGCGCCGGGACCCACATCCCTCCCACATCGAACCGGTTCAGCCCGAGCGCTTCCACCAGGCCCCGGAACGTCTGCTTCGAGGCGATGCCGACGATACCGAACAGCGCGCCCTGGGAGATGAGTGTCGCCAGCAGGCTGAGCTGGATGCTGCCCTGGTCGGCGACGAGTTTCGGTGGGTCGGGCAACTCGGCCCCGGTCGCTGCAGCCTGCAGCCGCCTGTCGGCGTACCGCGCGACCTCCGCCGCCTTCTCGAATGCGTCGCCCACATCGCTCGGTACGAACTCCTCGCCGCGAGCGATCATGACCACAACGATGAGCACGTTCACGGCGATGAGCACGCCGAGAAATCCCCCGATGCCCACGAGGGCTTCCCGTGGGCCCCACGGGTAACGCCGCCGCCCGGCCAGCTGTGTCAGAGCGTCACTCCCAGTGCGGCTGCCACCGTGTGCATGTCCTTATCCCCCCGCCCGCTCAGCCCCACCAGGATGTCCTTATCGGGACCGAGCTCACGGGCGACCCGCATCGCGTGATAGATGGCATGCGACGGCTCGAGCGCGGGGATAATGCCCTCCGTCCGCGTCAACGCCTTGAACCCCTCGAGCGCCTGCCGGTCATCGACAGCCACATACTCCGCACGCTCGCTCGTCTTGAGCCACGCGTGCTCGGGGCCCACGCCAGGGTAGTCCAGCCCGGCCGAGATGCTGTGCGTCTCCAGGATCTGGCCATCCGCGTCCTGCAGCAGGT
This sequence comes from Thermoflexus sp., assembly GCA_037439905.1. Classification (GTDB taxonomy): domain Bacteria; phylum Chloroflexota; class Dehalococcoidia; order Tepidiformales; family Tepidiformaceae; genus Amarobacter. The sequence goes on along the minus strand of JBBIVC010000028.1, from coordinate 8,774 downwards.
ACGTCTTCGTCCCGTGGAGCACACCCGGCCTCCCCGCGACCAGCGTGGCCGAGTGCTTCCCCGTGCCGACCCCGTCGCCGCCGGCTTCCACCCCAATCAATCGTGTCGGGTCGTCGATGAGCGGGTGGAACAGGCCGATCGCGTTGCTCCCGCCGCCCACGCAGGCAATAGCCACGTCGGCGAGCTTCCCGGCCTGCGCGAGCATCTGGGCCCGCGCTTCCCGCCCGATGACCGACTGGAAGTCGCGCACAATGGTCGGAAACGGGTGCGGGCCGATTGCCGAGCCAATGATGTAGTGGGTCGTCTCCACGTTGGTCACCCAGTCGCGCATCGCCTCGTTGATGGCGTCCTTGAGCGTCTTGCTCCCCGATTCCACGGAGACCAGCTCTGCCCCCAGCATCTTCATCCGGAAGGCGTTGAGCGACTGCCGCTTGATGTCCTCGCTCCCCATGTAGACGACGCACTCCAGGCCCAGCATCGCGCACACGGTCGCCGTCGCCACGCCGTGCTGGCCCGCGCCGGTCTCGGCGATGATGCGCGGCTTGCCAAGCCGCTTCGCGAGCAGCGCCTGGCCCAGCGCGTTGTTGATCTTGTGGGCGCCGGTATGCGCCAGGTCCTCCCGCTTCAGCCAGATGCGCGCCCCTCCACACTCGCGCGTCAGGTGCTCGGCGAAATACAGCGGCGTGGCCCGCCCGACATAGTGCTTGAGGAGCTCGTCCAGCTCGGCCTGGAACGACGGATCACTCCGGGCCTCGGCATACGCGCGCTCGAGCTCTTCGTGCGCGCTCGCCAGCGTCTCCGGGATGTACCGTCCGCCAAATTCACCGAACCGCGGCGATAGTGCAGTCTCAGCGGCCAACCCGTACCCCCTTTGCCGCGCGGATGAACGCGCGGATCTTCTCGATGTCCTTCACGCCGTCCGTCTCCACGCCGGTGGAGACGTCGACGCCCCACGGCCGGCAGACCGCAATCGCGCCGGCCACGTTCTCCGGCGTGAGCCCGCCCGCGAGCAGAAATGGCGTCCGCGCGGAGATCTCGGCCGCGACGCTCCAGTCGAACGCCTCGCCGGTGCCCCCGAGGGCGGCCTTCGAGCCCGTGTCGAGCATCAGCCCCGCCGGCGTCCCCGGGTGGAAACGATCCTCGATGGCATCGGCGTCCATACCTTCGTGAACGTGCACCACCCGCAGGACCGGGCGCTCGATACGGCGCACAAAGTCGTCGTCCTCTCCCCCCGAAAGCTGCACAAGGTCGATGCCAGCGGCGCTGGCGATGTCGTTCACCTCGTCTGCAGTCATGCCGGCGAACACGCCGACGATGAGCGGTCGCCACCGCGCTACTGATTGTTCGATCGCGTCGGCCCATGCCCCAAACCAGCTGCGCGCCGAGACCTCACCCCGTGCCGGACCATCGAACGCGGCCTCGCGGCCCTGCGCACGGCCGCCCTTGATGGCCTCGACAATGTCATAGCACTCCTGCGGCGTCACCCGCCGCCGCGACTCGGCGAACACCAGCCCGATGAAGTCGGCGCCGGCTTTCGCTGTCTCGACTGCCGTCGCGGCGTCGCGCAGCCCGCAGATCTTCACAAGCGTCATCGCGAAGCCGCCGTATTCCCGATGCCGCGCAGTTCGCGGATCTTCTCCGCCGGGTCGGGGGCCACCATCAGCGATTCACCCACGAGCACGGCCCCGGCGCCTGCCGCCTGGAAGCGCTCCACATCGCCCCGGGTGCTGATCCCGCTCAGTGCCGCCAGGAGCACGTCGCGCGGCGCCATGCCCGCGAGCCGGCTGGTCGTGCCCAGGTCCACCGTGAAATCGCGGAGGTCGCGGTTGTTGATGCCCACGACCCGGGCGCCGGCGGCGAGGGCGCGCTCCATCTCCTGAGCGGTGTTCACCTCAACCAGGGGCTCCATCCCCAGCTCGCGCGAGCGCGCCATGAGCCGGCCGAGCTTCGCATCATCGAGGGCGGCCACGATGAGCAGCACCGCATCGGCGCCGTGCACGCGCGCCTCGACAACCTGGTACTCGTCGATGATGAAATCCTTGCGCAGGATGGCCGGCCGGGACGCCCCGAGCGATTCCACCGCGGCGCGGACCCCGGCCATGTCCTGGAGTGAGCCCTTGAACCATGTCGGCTCGGTGAGGACGGAGATGCCGGCCGCCCCGCCCCGCGCGTACTTCATCGCCTGCGCGACGGCGTCCATGCCAGGGGCGATATCGCCCTTGCTCGGCGAGGCGCGCTTCACCTCCGCGATGAGCGCCATCGGTGCGTCGCGGCGCAGGCGCTCCTCGAACCCGGTCACCGCCGGCGCGGCCGCCAGCTGCCGTTCGAGCTCAGCCTCAGACACCACGGCCTTCGCCGCCGCCACATCCCTTTCGCGTTGCGCGACGATCGTGTCCAGGATGGTCATTCGGCTACCTCATGGCTGAGGGCGATGTAGTGATTCAGCACGTCGCGCGCTCGCCCGGAGCCAATCGCCTCGCGCGCCAGGCCCACGCCGGAGGGGAAGTCTTCCGCGCGGCCTGCCACCCACAGCGCGGCGGCGGCATTCATCACCACGAAGTCGGTTTTCGGGCCCTCCGCGCCATCGAGGACGGCGAGGATGTCGCCCGCGTTCTGTTGCGCGTCGCCCCCGGCCACGCTGGCCAGCGGGTGTGCCGGAAGTCCGAAATCCGCCGGACCGAAATCGCGCTCGGCCACCGCCCCGTCGCCCACAACCCAGGCGTGCGTGGTGGCAGCCGGGCTGATTTCATCCAGGCCGTCATCGGAATGGACGACCAGCCCCCGTTCGAGCCCCCGGAGCGCCAGCGCCTGCGCGACCAGCGGCCCAAGCGCCCGGGTGCCCACGCCCACCAGCTGGCGCCGGGGGTCGGCCGGGTTCGAAAGCGGACCGAGGATGTTGAACACGGTGCGCACGCCCATCTCGCGGCGCGGCCCGCCCACGTGCCGCATCGCGGGGTGGACCCGCTGAGCGAACAGGAAGCAGAATCCGCAGCTCTCGATGACCCGGGCGATCTGTTCGCCTCCAAGGTCGATGCGCGCGCCCAGCGCCTCAAGCACGTCCGCGCTCCCGCACTTCGATGAGGCGGCGCGGTTGCCGTGCTTCGCCACGCGCACCCCCGCCGCCGCCACGACGAATCCCGCCGCGGTCGAGACGTTGATCGTGTCGATCCCGTCGCCGCCGGTGCCGCAGATATCGATGACCCCCGGCGCGTTCACCGGCTCCGCGTGCGCCAGCATCACCCCCAGGCAGCTGGCGATGACCTCCGGAGTCTCGCCGCGCACGCGCAACGCCGCCAGGAAGGCTCCAATCTGCGCCGGCGTGGCCGCCCCGGTCATGATCTCCTCGAGCGCGCCAGCAGCCAGCGGACCCTCGATGCGGCCAGCATCGACGAGCGCCCGGATCGCTTCCTGGATCACCATCGCCCTCCCTCCATCTCGAGGAAGTTCTTCAGCAGCTCCTTACCGTGTTCCGTCGCGATCGATTCCGGGTGGAACTGCACACCCTCGACTTTCAGTTCCCGGTGGCGGACACCCATGATGACACCACTCTCCGAGCGGGCGGTCACTTCCAGGACAGCCGGGGTGGAGTCTGGTGTGCCTGCCAGCGAGTGGTAGCGGACCGCCTTGAAGCGGTCCGGGATGTGTTCGAACACGCCCTTGCCGTCGTGGCTGATGACCGAGGTCTTGCCGTGCTTGATCTCCCCGGCGCCGGCCACGGTACCGCCGTACACGTCGTAGATGCACTGGTGGCCCAGGCAAACCCCCAGCACCGGCACCTTGCCCGCGAACTCTCGAATCACGTCGCGCGAAATGCCCGCGTCGTCCGGGTCGCCCGGGCCGGGCGAAATCACGACGTGGTCTGGCTGGAGCGCGCGGCACTCCTCGAGCGTGACCTGGTCGTTGCGAAAGACCCTCACGTCGGCGCCCAGCTCGGCCAGGTACTGGTACAGGTTGTAGGTGAAGCTGTCGTAGTTGTCGATGAGCAGGGTTGTCATCGGTCCATCCCTTCTTCGTTCGCAAGGTCATCGCGGATGAGGCGCAGCGAGGCCGCGAGCTCCTCCGGCGTGCAGCCATATCCCCGCCGGTCGAGCCGGAACTTCTGCGCCAGGTATCCCGGGTCGTAGCTCCCGGGCGAGCGCAGGTTCAGCGGATACGCTGTCCCCGGTTCGCCCATCAGCGCGACCAGGAAGTAGCCGTCGCCCGCCGAGCGGGTGAAGCTCGCCGATTCCTTGAGCAGCGGCACGAGCATCAGCTCGATGCCCCCCGTGCGGTAGAACCGCACGGCCACGTGCGCCACCTGCTTGGCCAGCTCGCTGGTCATCGGCCGAATGCCTCCCCGCTCAGGATGGTCAGCACCTCGCCGGGGCTCTCCGCCGCGAAGTCCGGCATCGCATCAAGCAGCAGCCCGGCATCGAGCGTTCCCCAGAGCGCGGCGATCGAACGGATGCCGGCGTTGCGCGCCGCCCAGATGTCGGCCGGGCTATCGCCGATGTACACCGCCGCCGATGGGTCGTCGGCGAGCATGCGGTCGAGCGCGGCGTAGATCGGCTCCGGGTCCGGCTTGTGGTTATCGGTGTCGTCGAACCCGACGACGGTGTGGAAGTACTGCAGGATGCCGGCGCTGGCCAGCTCCTCCGTGGCGCCCCAGGCCACCTTCGAAGTGACGATCCCCATGTCGAAGCCCGCGGCGTGGAACGAGCGCAGCACCGGCTCGACGCCGGGGTACGGCCGGACGTCGCGCGCCGAGCCGAAGTACCGCTCGCGGTACACCGAGGCGAACCGCCGGTAATCATCTCCCACCAGGCGGCGGCCCAGGTCTTCGAGTGTGCCGCCCCGGTGCGAGCGCCAGAGCGCCTCCGGGTCGACCTTCGTGCCCAGCAGCGTTTCGTGGGCATGCGCGAGGGCGTTCATCCTCCACGGGAGCGTGTTGAGCACCGTGTCGTCCAGGTCCCAGAGGATGACGCTCATTCGGTCCTCCCGGGTCTCGGGATGCCGCGTTGCTCGAACACGTCCTCCATCACAGGCCAGGCTTCAAGCGCCGCCGGGAAACCCGCGTAGGCGGCCACCATCCGCATGGTCTGGACAAGCTGGTCCGGGGTCGCGCCGTGGTTCAGGGCCCCGTTGATGTGGGTGCGGAGCGTACCCCCCGTCTTCCCGGTGGCAGCCAGCATTGCCACCACCAGGAGGCTGCGCGTCCGCCGGTCGAGCGCGGAATGCGCCCACACCTGGCCAAGCACCCAGTCGATCTGGTCGTCCGCGAGCTCCGGTTGTTGGCGGGCTGCCATCGCCGCCACGCGCTCGGGGTCGGCCCCGGTCAGCGTACGGAGCACTTCCATGCCCGCTTCCCGGCCCGGTGGGTGCTGGCGCTCGCCCGCGAGCGCCGCCGCGACCGGCCTGCCCGGTGCCTGCAGTTCGCCACCCAGGGCGGCCAGGATTGCCGCGGTCTGGTCCTCCGGCGTGCGCACGCCCAGCGCCTCGAGGAGCGCGTTGCGCTCCCGCTCATCCATCTCGATCGACTCGATCTCGCCGATCGCGAACCAGCCCCCGGAATACCCGGCGGGAGCCACCGGTTCGCCGGTCCATTCAGTTGCGGCGTAGAGGTTGAACACGATCTGGCCGTGCTCCGCCGGGAAGAAGTGCGTCTGCAGGAAGTCCTCCTCGATCGCCGGGGCGAACACCCCCAGGCGGCCGAGGATGTCATCCATCTCGCGGTCGACGTCGTCGGCGTGCTCCGGCAGCGGACCCCCGGGCAACGCCCATCGCCCGCCGGGCTCCGGCCTTACCAGGAAGAGGCGGCCCTGGCGCTCCAGGATCGCGGCCATGCGGATGTCCTGCTTCATGTGGTCCTGATCGCCAGCGTGGCCAGCACGCTCAACAAGAGTATGCGCAGCGAAGGGACGAGCGCGCTCGCGAGCACCTCGTCGCTGTCCATCCAGCGGCCCGGGGCCGCTGGAGTCTCGGGTTGCCACTCCCAGACGGTATAGAACCCGCTGAAGCGAGCCTCGTCCTCGTCGGGATTCCGGTAGTCGAACGCGCCCTGCGCCCAGATGGCCCGCGCGTCGATCCCCAGCTGATCGTGGAGGTGGGCCCGCAGTTCGGCCTTCCGGTCCTCGGCCAGCGGCCGGAAGATGCCACCCGGGAGGCCCAGCCGATCCCCGAACGCGCGCAGAAACACGCGATCGTTCCGCACCAGGATCCCGTATACCCGGTCGGGCCGGCGGTCGCTCATGCTGTCCTCCAGCGAGAACCCTTATCCATAGCCCAGGCTGCCTGTCTTCATCTCGGCGGCGGCAATCTCCGCCTGGTCGATCGCGCGCATCAGGGCGCGCATCTTGTTCACTGTTTCGAAGTACTCGGTCTCGGGGACCGAGTCGTAGACGATGCCGCCGCCCGCCTGCAGGTACGCGAAGCCATCCTTCACCAGGAGCGTGCGGATCGCGATGCAGGTGTCGAGGCTGCCGGAGAAGCTCGCGTATCCCACGGCCCCGGCGTAGATGCCCCGCTTCGATGGCTCGAGCTCCGCGATGATCTCCATCGCCCGCACCTTGGGCGCGCCGCTCACGGTCCCCGCCGGGAATACCGCCCGGAACGCGTCGAATTGCGTCTTGCCCGCCGCAAGCCTGCCAGAGACGTTCGACACGATGTGCATGACGTGCGAGTACTTCTCGATCTCCATCAGCTTGTCCACGTGGACGGTCCCCGGGGTCGACACCCGCCCGACATCGTTCCGGCCGAGGTCGACGAGCATGATGTGCTCGGCGAGCTCCTTCTCGTCGGCAAGCAGTTCCGCGGCCAGCCGGTCGTCTTCCTCGGGCGATGCGCCACGCGGCCGCGTCCCGGCGATCGGGTGCGTGAACACCACCCCGTCCTCCACGCGCACCAGCAGCTCGGGCGAGGCCCCGACAATCTGGAAGTCGCCCATATCCAAATAAAACATGTAGGGCGACGGGTTCACGATCCGCAGCTGCCGGTAGATGTTGAACGGGTGGACCGCGACCTTCCGCCTGAGCCGCTGGGAAGGCACCGCCTGGATCACGTCCCCGGCGACCACGTACTCCTTGATCCGCTCGACCATCAGCTCGTAGCCCTCACGGCCAACGTTCGATTCCGCCTGGCCATTCGTCCGCAGGACGGCACCCACCTCCTCGTGGGGAAGCTGGATGGTCGGGTTGTTGAGTTTCTCGACGATCTCATCGATGCGGAACGCCGCCTGCCGGTACGAGGCGTCGATATCGCCATCGAGCCGGCAATGGGCCACCACCTTGATCGTGTGCCGGATGTGGTCGAAGACCACCATCGAATCGCAGAAGAGGAAAATCGCCTCGGGGATGCCGAGCTCGTCCTTCTCCGGCGGGACAACCCGCGGTTCGAAGTGCCGCACGGCATCGTAGGCCACATACCCGATTGCCCCGCCGGTGAAGGCCGGCACGCCGGGGACCGGGATCTCCTTGAAGCGGGCGATCTCCTGTTCGAGCGGGACGAGCGGGTCGCCCTCCCATTCCTCGCCGGGTCCGGTCCGCAGCACCCGGTACGGCTGGGTACCGATGAACGAGTACCGGGCCATCCGCTCGCCGCCTTCGACCGATTCGAGCAGGAATGAGTACTTGCCCGTCCGCACCTTCAGGAACGCCGAGACGGGCGTCTCCAGGTCGGCGGTCACCTCGCGGTAGACCGGCACCAGGTTCCCCTGGCCCTGCCCGGCGAGCGCCTTCACCTCATCCAGCGTCGGGTGCAGCATCTAGTACTTCTCCAGGTACCCGAGGTCGAGGGCATCGCGGACCATCACCATCGTCTCCTGGGCGATAGCCCGGCCGCGTTTGGTACCCGCTTCCAGCGCATCCCGCACTTTGCGCATGTTCGCCTCGTAGTAGGCTCGCCGCTCCCGGAACGGATCGAGGAGCTCATTGAGCACCTGGGTCAGGCGGTCCTTCAGGACCTTGTTGGGGATACCTGAGGCCTCGTACTCAGCCTTCATCTGCGCCACCAGCGCGGTATCGGGGTCGAAGGCATCCAGGTACAGGAAGACCGGGTTCTCCTCTACCCGTCCGGGCTCCGTGGCGCCGCGTGGTGGCCCGGCATACATGCCGCGCACCTTCTTCGCTACCGTCTCGGCCGAGTCCTTCAGGTCGATAGTGTTGCCACGCGACTTGCTCATCTTGGCGTTACCGTCGGTCCCGACGAGCCGCGGCACGCGCCCCACGAGCCCCTCCGGCTCCGGGAACACCTGCTTGAACCGCCGGTTGAATCGCCGCGCCGTCTCGCGCGTCAGCTCGATGTGCGGAAGCTGGTCCTCCCCCACCGGCACCAGGTGCGCCCGCGGCATGAGGATGTTCGCCACCTGCATCACCGGGTAGGTGTAGAACGCCACGGGCACCGATTTCCGCTCTTGCGAACCGTCCTCCGGTTCCTCCAGGGCCGCCATCTCGGCCTTCAGCGTGGGGTTGCGCTCCAGCATCGATACCGGGAGGAACCACCCCAGCAGCGTGGCCAGCTCCGCGTGCTCCGGCACCAGGCTCTCGATGACGAACGAGCTCCCCTCCGGGTCCAGCCCCACGGCCAGCCAGTCGAGCGCCACCTCCCACACCGCATCGCGGACCCGCTTGATGTCGTCGGCGTAGTCCGAGACCTGGTAATCGGCGATGAGGAAGTACGCCTCGTACTCATGCTGAAGTCGCACCCAGTTCTCCAGAGCGCCGGCATAGTGGCCCAGGTGCAGCGCCCCGGTCGGCCGGATGCCCGTGAGGATGCGCTTGCGCTCCATGTGATCTCCCTAC
>JBBIVC010000027.1:0-15222 GCA_037439905.1 Thermoflexus sp. | reverse complement strand
CACCGTCGGCGCCGGCGTCGTCACCAAGATCCTCGCCTAGGCGAGCGGGAGCAGACCGAGGGGTTCGGCACCATGGCACGTCAACAAATACGCATCAAGCTCAAGGCATACGACCACCGGCTCCTGGACCAGTCCGCGCGGCAGATCGTTGAAGCTGCCGAGCGCACTGGCGCCGCCGTCGCCGGGCCGGTGCCGCTCCCCACGTCCATCGACAAGTTTACGGTCCTCAAAGGCCCGCACATCCACAAGGATGCCCGCGAGCAATTCGAGATCCGGACGCATAAGCGGCTCATCGACATCATGGAGCCGACTTCCAAGACGGTAGACACGCTCATGCGGCTTCAGTTGCCCAGCGGCGTCGATATCGAGATCAAGCTGTAAGACCATGAGCATTGAAGGATTGCTTGGCCGCAAACTGGGCACCACCCAGGTGTTCGACGCGAAGGGGCGCCTCCGCGGCGTTACCGCCGTCGAGGTGGGGCCCTGCTTTGTCACACACATCCGCACGCCCGAAGCCGATGGCTACACCGCCATCCAGGTCGGCTTCCAGCACGACCGCAAGCTCAACAAGCCCGAGGCTGGCCACCTGAAGGCCGCCGGCAACCTCAAGCTGCGCCACCTGGCCGAATTCCCCGTCACCGATGCCTCCGCCTACTCCCTCGGCGACCGCCTCGGCGCGGAGCTCTTCGAAACCGGCAACCGCGTCGATGTCACCGCCACCTCCAAGGGACGCGGATACCAGGGCGGCGTCCGCCGGCACAACTTCCGCGGCGGCCCCAAGACCCACGGCCAGAGCGACCGGCACCGCGCCCCGGGCTCGATCGGCTCGGGCACCACGCCAGGCCGTGTCTATAAGGGCACCCGCATGGCGGGGCACATGGGCGCCGTGCGCACCACCATCATGAACCTCGAAGTCGTCGCCCGGAACGATGAGCGCGGAGTCATCTTCGTCGCCGGCTCCGTCCCGGGTCCCGTCGGCGGCCTCGTCCGCGTTCGCAAAGCAAGGAAGGTATCGAAATGAAGCTGAAAGTCTTCGATACCGCTGGCACCCAGGTCCGTGAAATCGATGCCGCCGACGAAGTCTTCGGCATCGAGCCCAACCGCGCGGTCCTCCACCAGGCGTACGTCGCCCAGATGGCGAACCGCCGCGCTGGCCTCGCCAACACCAAGCGGCGCGGCGAGGTCCAGGGCTCCACGGTGAAGATCCGCAAGCAAAAAGGCCTCGGCCGCTCGCGCCAGGGTTCCATCCGCGCATCCCACCACGTTGGCGGTGGCGTCGCCCATGGCCCCAAGCCGCACAGCTTCGCCAGGGACCTTCCCCGCACCATGCGGCGGCTCGCCCTCCGCTCCGCCCTCAGCAGCCACGCGGCGAGCGGCACCCTCATCGTGGTCGATGGCCTTGCCGCCCCCGATGGCAAGACCCGCACCGTCCAGGCCGCCCTGCGCGCGCTCGGCGTCGACCGCACCGCCCTCGTGGTGACCGGCGAATACGCGCCCGAACTCACCCGCGCTACCCGGAACATCGAGGCCGCCAGGGCCCTTCCCGCACAAAACCTGAACGTGGTCGACCTGGTCAATGCCCACCGGCTGGTCATGTCCGAGGACGCCATCCGCAAGTGCGAGGCACTCTGGGGCGGCGCCAACGTGAAGCCGCAGCGCGGCCGCGTCAAGGAGGCCGTGTAATGCCGAAGGAACTGCACCCCTACGCCGTCCTGCTGCGGCCCATCATCACCGAGAAGAGCACCCTCCTCACCGGCCAGGACAAGTACGTCTTCGAGGTCGATATCCGCGCGAACAAGAACCAGATCAAGGAAGCCGTCCAGGTCGCGTTCAACGTCCGCGTCTCGAACGTCAACACGATGACCATGAAGGGCAAGCCCAAGCGCTTCGGCCGCCGCATCGTCAACCGCCCGGATTGGAAGAAAGCCGTGGTCACGCTCGTGCCCGGCGACAAGATCGAGCTCTTCGAGGGGATCTAGGCCATGCCAATCAAGCAGTACAAGCCAACTTCCCCCGGGCGCCGTAACGCCAGCGGCCAGGTCTACTCGGAAGTCACCAAGAAGACTCCCGAGAAGTCGCTGACCGTCTCGCTCAAAAGCAAGTCCGGCGGGCGCAACAACCAGGGACGGATCACCGTGCGCAGCCGCGGCGGCGGCAATCGCCGCCTCTACCGCATCATCGATTGGAAGCGCGACAAGGCCGGCATCCCGGCGAAGGTCGCCGCCATCGAATACGACCCGAACCGGACCGCCCGCATCGCCCTCCTCCAGTACGTCGATGGCGAAAAGCGCTACATCCTCGCGCCAAACGGCCTCGCGGTTGGCGCTGTCCTGGTGAGTGGCCCCGAGGCCGAAGTCCGCGTCGGCAACGCGCTTCCACTCGCCAACATGCCCACCGGCACCCAGGTGCACAACGTCGAGCTCACCCCCGGTAAGGGCGGCCAGATCGTGCGCAGCGCCGGCGCCGCCGCCCAGCTCATGGCCAAGGAAGGCGACTACGCCCTGCTGCGCCTCCCCAGCGGCGAGATGCGGCGCGTCCGCATCGAATGCATGGCCACCATCGGCCAGGTCGGCAATGTCGAGCACTCGCTCGTCAAGCTGGGCAAGGCCGGGCGCACCCGCCATCGCGGCCGCCGGCCCGAAGTCCGCGGCGCCGTGATGAACCCGCGCGACCATCCCCACGGAGGCGGCGAAGGCCGCGCCCCCGTGGGCATGCCGGGCCCCAAAACCCCCTGGGGCAAGCCAACCCTCGGCTACCGCACCCGCAACAACAAGCGCACCGACAAGTACGTCGTTCGGCGGCGAAGCTAGGAGTAGGACATGTCACGTTCCATTAAGAAGGGCCCCTACATCCACCCTTCGCTCGAAAAAAAGGTCATGGCCATGCGCAACGCCCAGCAGCGTTCGGTCATTAAGACTTGGTCCCGCGCCTCAACCATCCTGCCCGAGATGATCGGCCTGACCATCGCCGTGCACGATGGCCGCCGCCATGTGCCGGTCTTCGTCACCGAAAACATGGTCGGCCACAAGCTGGGCGAATTCGCGCTCACGCGGACCTTCCGGGGTCACGTCTCGAAGAGCGACCGCCAGAGCAAGGTGAGGCGCTAACCATGGAAGTACGAGCAACCACCAAGGGGATGGGCGCATCGCCCCGCAAGGTGCGGCTCATCCTCGATCGGCTCCCCGGGCTCACGGTCGACCAGGCGCTGGCGCTCCTGCGCTACGTCCAGTCGCCTCATGCCCGCACCGTCTCGAAGGTCGTGCTCTCCGCCGCCTCGAACGCCGAGAACAACTTCGACCTGGATGTGGATAACATGGTCATCAAGCGCGCCTACGCCGATGACGGCCCCACCATGCGGCGCTTCCGCCCCCGCTCCCGCGGCCGCGTCAGCCCCATCCTCAAGCGCTCCAGCCACATCACCATCATTCTCGACGAGCGGGAGGACTAACCGTGGGACAGAAAATCCATCCGCACGGCTTCCGCCTGGGTGTCATCTACGACTGGGAGTCGAAGTGGTTCGCCGAGCGCGACTACACCGAACGCCTCCACCAGGACCTGGAGCTTCGCCGCTTCGTCCTCGACGAGCTGCCCGATGCCGCCATCAGCCGGATTGAGATCGACCGCAACGCCAACCTCGTCACGGTCACCATCCACACCGCCAAGCCCGGCATCGTCATCGGCCGCGGTGGCGCCAAGGTCGAAGACCTCCGCAACGCGCTCGAGCGATTCACCGGCGGCCGCGTCCGCGTGAACATCCAGGAGATCCGCGTCCCCGAGCTCGACGCCTACCTGGTCGCCCGCTCCGTCGCCGACCAGCTCGAACGCCGGGTCGCCTTCCGGCGCGCCATCAAGCAATCGGTCCAGCGCACCATGCAGCGCGGCGCCCAGGGCTGCCGCGTGGCCATCGCCGGCCGCCTGGGTGGCTCGGAAATGTCCCGCCGCGAAAGCGAAACCCAGGGCCGCGTCCCCCGCCACACCCTCCGCGCGGATATCGACTACGGCCTGGCCGAAGCGCACACCACCTTCGGCCGCATCGGCGTGAAGGTCTGGATCTACAAGGGCGAAATCCTGCCCGAGCGGGGCGCACCGGCGGTCGAGGAAGAGATTCCCGAACCGGTCGCCGCCCCTGTGCGGCCGGTGGCCGAGGTCGAGGCGGGCGGCCCCGCTCATACCGCCATCTCCATGGAACAGCAGGCCGCACGCCGCGAAACCACCGAGGGAGACGCATAATGCTGCAACCCCGTCGAGTGAAGCACCGCAAACAACACCGTGGCCGCCGCCAGGGTGTCGCCACCGCCGGCAACTACGTCGCCTTCGGCGAGTACGGCCTGCAGGCCCAGGGCGCCGCATGGATCGACTCCCGCCACATCGAAAGCGCCCGCCGCGCCATGACTCACGAAATGAAGCGCGGAGGCAAGGTCTGGATCCGCATCTTCCCGGATAAGCCGGTGACGGCGAAGCCGGCCGAAACGCGCATGGGCTCCGGCAAGGGCGCCCCCGACCGCTGGGTCGCCGTCGTCAAGCCCAACCGCATCATGTTCGAAATCGCCGGCGTGCCCGAGCACGTCGCCCGCGAAGCCCTTCGCCTCGCGGCCCATAAGCTCCCCGTGCCCACCCGCGTGGTGGTGCGCGAAGAGGCGGTGATCTGATGGCCCGACAGACTGCTGAAGACCTGCGCCGGCTCGACGATTCCCGGCTGGACCACGAGATCAACGAGGCGTACCGCGCCCTCTTCACCCTCCGCTTCCAGCACGCCAGCCGCCAGCTCCAGAACTACCGCGAGCTCCGCAACGCGAAGCGCCGCATCGCCCGCCTCCGCACCATCAAGCGGGAGCGCCAGATTGAAGCCATGCTGGGTGGGGAGTAGCCATGGGAACGCAACGCGTCATCCAGGGAACTGTCGTCTCAGACAAGATGCAGAAGACCATCGTCGTCTCCGTCGAGCGCAAGAAGAAGCACCGCCTCTACCACAAGGTCGTGACGGTGACCGAGCGCTACAAGGCCCACGATGAGAACGAGTCGTGCAAGCTCGGCGATGTCGTCCGCATCCAGGAATGCCGGCCCATCTCCAAGGACAAGCGCTGGCGCGTCATCGAAATCCTCGCAAGGGGCGATGTCGCCGAAATCGCGCCCGAGACCATCGGCCGGGAGATCGAAACAACTGCCCAGGTGGCACCCAAGTCGGAGGTACAGGAGTGATCCAGCAGGAAACCCGCCTCAAGGCAGCCGATAACAGCGGCGCCCGCTCGCTCCTCTGCATCCGCGTGCTCGGCGGCAGCCGCCGCCGCTACGCCCGCCCGGGCGATGTTATCGTCGCCAGCGTCAAGGTCGCCCAGCCCAACGCCGCGGTGAAGAAGGGCGATGTCGTCAAGGCCGTCGTGGTCCGTGTCACCAAGGAGTACGGCCGCCCCGATGGCTCCTACATCCGCTTCGACGAAAACGCCGCCGTCCTCCTCGCCAACGACGGCGAAAACCCGCGCGGCACCCGCATCTTCGGCCCCGTCGCCCGCGAGCTGCGCGACCGCAACTTCATGAAAATCGTCTCGCTTGCGCCGGAGGTCCTGTAGTGCCTGCCAAGATCAAACGCGGCGATAAGGTCGTCGTCCTGGCCGGGAAGGACCGTGGCAAGCGCGGCACCGTCCGCGCCGTCATCACCAAGCACAACCGCGTGCTCGTGGAAGGCGTCAACATCGTCAGGAAACACCAGCGCGCCCGCCAGCAGGGCCAGGCCTCGGCCATCGTCGAACGCGAAGCCCCGATCCACATCAGCAACGTCATGCTCATCGACCCGAACAACGATGAGCCGACCCGCGTCACCTTCCGGCGGCGCGAGGACGGCACCATGGTCCGGGTGGGCAAGCGCAGCGGAGAGGATATCGAGTAATGCCGCCGCGATTGAAGGAACGCTACAAGTCGGAAGTGGCGCCCGCACTGCGCGAGCAGTACGGCTATGCCAACGTCATGCAGGTCCCGCGCATCACCAAGATCAACGTCAATGTTGGCCTCGGCGAAGCGCTGACCGATGCCAACGCGCTCGATCGCGCCTCCGAGGAAGTCTCCGCCATTACCGGCCAAAAGGCGATGATCACCCGCGCAAAGCGCTCCATCGCCAACTTCCGCCTCCGCGAAGGCAACCCCATCGGCGTCATGACCACGCTGCGGGGCGACCGCATGTACGAATTCCTGGACCGGCTCGTCAGCGCCGCGCTGCCGCGCATCCGCGATTTCCAGGGCCTGAACCCCAACGCCTTCGATGGACGCGGCAACTATAGCCTCGGCGTCCGCGAACAGCTGATCTTCCCCGAGATCGAGTACGACCGCGTCGACAAGGTCCGGGGCCTCCAGGTCACCATCGTTACGACCGCCAAGACCGACGAAGAAGGCCGCAAGCTCCTCGAGCTCATGGGCCTCCCCTTCCGGAAGAACTAGGAGCACGACGGCATGGCCTCGAAAGGCATTGTGAATCGCGACAACCGCCGCAAAGAGCTCAACGCCAAGTACGCCGCCCGCCGGGCCGAACTGAAGCGCGAACTCAAGAAGTCGTGGGACGACCCGGCGAAAGTGGCCGCCCTCTACGACGAACTCCGCAAGCTGCCCCTCAATAGCAGCCCAACCCGCATCCACAACCGGTGCATCGTCACCGGCCGCCCGAAGGGGTACATCCGCCGGTTCGGCCTCTCGCGCATCACCATGCGCGAATACGCCCACCGCGGTCTGCTCCCCGGAGTGACCAAATCCAGCTGGTAAGTGCGCAAGCAAACGCCAGAGGGGAAGTGCAATGAATGTGAGTGATCCCATCGCCGACATGCTGACGCGAATCAGGAACGCGGCCGCCGCGCGCCATGATTCCGTCATGATCCCGGCATCGAAGATCAAGGTCGCCATCGCGAAAGTCCTGAAGGAAGAAGGCTTCATCAAGGACTTCTCGGTCATCACCGAAGAAGGCCGCCCCCAGCCCAACCTGAAGGTCGAACTGAGCTATGGCGGCCGCAAGCAGCCCGTGCTCAACGGGCTCCAGCGGGTCTCCAAGC
Source organism: Thermoflexus sp. (assembly GCA_037439905.1). Lineage (GTDB taxonomy): Bacteria > Chloroflexota > Dehalococcoidia > Tepidiformales > Tepidiformaceae > Amarobacter. Next base: position 8,191 of record JBBIVC010000027.1, on the reverse strand, counting down.
CGGGCTTGCGCGTCTACGTTCAGCGCCGCGAAATCCCGCGCGTCTACGGCGGCCTGGGTATCGCCATCATCTCGACGCCAAAGGGCGTCATGTCCGGGCAGGAGGCCCGCCGCCAGGAAGTTGGCGGCGAGGTCCTCTGCTACGTGTGGTAGGAGGACGGCTCGATGTCTCGTATTGGCCGCCAGCCGATCACCATCCCCGCGGGGGTCCAGGTCTCCATCGATGAATCGAACTTCGTTGAAGTCAAGGGCCCCAGGGGCGAACTCAAGCGCCAGTTCCCCCGCACCATCTCGTTCGAGCGCCAGGACGGCGTCATCTCCGTCACCCGCCCGAACGATGAGGGCAAGCAGCGCGCCCTCCACGGGCTCTCGCGCTCGCTCCTCAACAACATGGTCACCGGGGTCACCACCGGCTTCACCCGGACCCTCGAAGTCCAGGGCGTCGGCTACCGCGCCCAGATGCAGGGCTCGAACCTCCAGCTCGCCCTCGGCTTCTCGCACCCGGTCATCGTGAATCCCCCCGAAGGCATTACCTTCGCCGTCGAAGGCCCCCGCGTCCACGTGCAGGGCATCGACAAGGAACGCGTCGGCCAGGTCGCGGCCAACATCCGCAAGCTCCGGCCACCCGAGCCCTACAAGGGCAAAGGCATCCGCTACCTCGGCGAGCGCGTCCGCCGCAAGGCTGGCAAGGCCGGGAAGGTAGGCAAGTAATGAGCAAGGCAACTCCCGTTCTCGCCCGCCAGCGCCGCCACGCGCGCGTCCGCAAATCTGTCTCCGGCACGCCCGCGCGGCCCCGGCTCAATGTCTTCCGCAGCGCGCAGCACATCTACGCGCAGGTCATCGATGACGTCGCGGGCCACACCCTCGCCGCCGCCAGCGATGCCGATAAGGAGCTCGCCGCCGAGGTGAGGGGAAAGACCAAGACCGAGCGCGCCGCCGGCGTTGGCAGGGCTATCGCCGAACGCGCAAAAGCCAACGGCATCTCCCTCGTGGTCTTCGACCGCGGTGGCTACAAGTACCACGGCCGCGTGCAGGCACTCGCCGATGCCGCCCGCGAAGCAGGATTGGGGTTCTAGATGGCCGACAATCGATTCGACCGCTCCGAACAGGGACAGGAAGAGCTGACCGAAAAGGTCATCTACATCAACCGCGTCGCCAAGGTCGTCAAAGGCGGCCGCCGCTTCAGCTTCAGCGCCCTGGTTGTCGTCGGCGATGGCCACGGCAGCGTCGGCGTCGGCCTCGGCAAGGCCAACGAAGTCCCCGAGGCCATCCGCAAGGGCTCGACCCAGGCGCGCCGCAGCATGATCAAGATCCCCATGCGCGGTGGCACCATCGCCCACCCGGTGCTGCACCGCTTCTCCGCGGCCCGCGTGATGATGAAGCCCGCGAGCCACGGTACCGGCGTTATCGCCGGCGGCGCCGTCCGCGCCATCATGGAGGCGGCTGGCGTCACCGACGTGCTCGCCAAGACCTTCGGCAGCCGCAACCCGGTGAACGTCTCTCGCGCCACCATCAACGGCCTCGCCACCCTCCAGGACCCGGCGGGCGCCCGCGAGCGCCGGCTCGCCATCGCCCGGGGAGAGCAGTAGCTATGGCACGGCTCGCAATCACCTGGCGCAAGAGCGCCATCGGCTACAACCAGGACCAGAAAGACACGATCCGGAAGCTCGGCCTGCGCCGGCTCAACCAGACCGTGGAACTCGACGATACCCCCGCTCTCCGCGGGATGATCAACAAGGTCCAACACCTCATCGATGTCCGGGAGGGTGAGTCCAGATGAGCATCGGCGCACACGACCTCCGCCCCCCGCAGGGCGCGACTCACGCCAAGAAGCGCGTCGGCCGCGGCAACAGCAGCGGCCATGGCACCTACGCGGGCCGCGGCCTCAAGGGCCAAAAATCCCGCAGCGGCAAGAAAAAGGCCTACGACGCCTTCGAAGGCGGCCAGTTCCCCATCTCGCGGAAATTCCACGTCCTCCGCGGCTTCAACAACAAGTGGCGTGTCGAATTCCAGCCGGTCAACGTCAGCGCCTTCGAGCGCTTTGATGCCGGCGCCACCGTCACGCCCGAGACGCTCCGCGAGGCCGGCATCCTCAAGCACCTGCGCGAACCCGTGAAGGTGCTCGGCCAGGGCGAGCTCTCCAAAAAGCTCACCATCTCAGCCCACCGCTTCAGCGAAGCGGCGAAGGCGAAGATCGAGGCGGCCGGCGGCACCGCCGTCGTCATCGGCCCCGAAACGGACGAAGCGAAGGATAGCTGAGGATGAGTGTTCAGCCGGCCCAGCGGCCGCGGCTCCTGCAAGCAATGGTCGATGCCTTCCGCCAGGAAGACGTCCGCCGCAAGCTGCTCTTCACCATCGCCATGCTCGTCGTGTTCCGGTTCGTGGCCCACGTGCCCCTGCCGAACATCGACCGCGATGCGCTCGAGGCCGCGTTCGAAGGCAACGCGCTGCTCGACTTCCTCAGCATCTTCTCCGGCGGCGCCCTTCAGAACCTGAGCGTCGCCGCTCTCGGCGTGTACCCCTACATCACCGCGTCCATCATCATGCAAATCCTCCAGCCGCTCGTGCCCTCCCTCAGGGCGCTCGCCGAAGAGGGCGAGCAGGGCAGGCGCCGGCTCCAGCTCTACACGCACTGGCTCGCCGTCCCCATGGCATTCGTCCAGGGCTACGGCCAGATCGTCTTCATCAACGGCCAGGGCGCCGATGTCGTCCGCGATTTCGGCTTCCAGAACGACTTCATCGGCACCTGGGCCACACTCTTTACCCTCGCCGCCGGCACCATGTTCCTGGTCTGGCTCGGCGAACTGATCACCGAAAACGGCATCGGCAACGGCGTCTCCGTCATCATCTTCGGCGGCATCGTCGCCCGCCTTCCGAGCCTCATCCCGAGCCTCACGACCCAGTCGATCCTCGCGGTGCTCGGCTTTGCCGGCTTCGCCCTTGGCCTCATCTACCTCATCGTCTTCTTCCAGGAGGCCCAGCGCCGGGTACCCGTGCAGTACGCCCGCTCCGCCTTTCGTGGGGGAAGGATGTACCGCCAACAGGGCCAGAGCCACATCCCCCTCCGCGTGAACATGGCCGGCATGATCCCCCTGATCTTCGCCTTCTCCATCATGATCATGCCCGCGACGATCGCCTCCTACTTCACCAACGCCGGCGGATTCCTCGAAACCGTCGCCGACTTCTTCGTCAACCAGTTCCAGGGCGGCCGCGGCGGCAGCGGCACCGGCTGGTACTGGCTCATCCTCTTCCTGCTCGTCATCGTCTTCACCTTCTTCTACACCATGGTCCAGTACCAGCAGCAGCAGATGGCGAAGAACCTCCAGCGCCAGGGCGCCTTCATCCCCGGCATTCGCCCGGGTCCGCCCACCGAGGCCTACCTCATGCGCGTCGTCACGCGCATCACCTGGGCCGGGGCGTTCTTCCTCGGGTTCGTCGCCGTCATCCCCTTCTTCATCGGCCTCCTCACCGATGTCCGCGCCCTCACCATCTCCAGCACCGGCTTCCTCATCGTCGTCGCCGTCGTCCTCGATACCATGAAGCAACTCGAAGCTCAGCTTCTGATGCGTAACTACGAAGGGTTTATTCGCTAACGTGTACATCGTTCTGCTTGGCCCCCCTGGCGCCGGAAAAGGCACGCAGGCACAGCGCATCGCGAGTGCCACGAAGCTCGTCCACATCTCCACGGGCGACATGTTCCGCGAGAACGTGAAGAACCAGACCGAGCTGGGCAAGCTCGCCAACGAGTACATGTCGAAAGGCGAGCTCGTGCCCGACGAGGTCACCATCAAGATGCTGCTCGAACGCATCTCGCGCGACGACGCCAAAGCCGGCGCCATGTTCGATGGGTTTCCCCGCAACGTGGTCCAGGCCAAAGCGCTCGATGCCGCCCTGGCCGAACACGGCGCCCGCGTCGACCACGCCCTCCTCATCTCCGTCTCCGATGAGGAGCTCGTCGCACGCCTCGGCGGCCGCTGGATCTGCCGCAACTGCGGCAAGCTCTACCACGAACGGAACGACCCGCCGAAAACCGCCGGCGTCTGCGACGCCTGCGGAGGCGAGCTCTACCAGCGCGAGGACGACCGCCCCGAAGTCGTCCGCGCCCGCCTCGAAAAGCAAAAGCCCCCGGCCGGCCTCATCGAGCACTACCGCGCCGCCGGCGTGCTCAAGGAAATCGACGGCGAGCGCCCGCTCGACGACGTGACCGCGTCCCTCCTGGAGGCGATCAAGTAAGGTCATGGCGATCAAGCTCAAGTCCGAGGACGAAATCAAGATCATGCGCGAGGCTGGCCGCATCGTGGCGAACACGCTTGCCCAGATTCGCGAAATGGTCCGCCCCGGGCTCAACCTCCTCGAGGTCGAACGCTTCGTCCGCGACGAGTTCAAGCGCGTCGGCGCCAGGGAAACCTTTCTTCACTACTCGCCGGCCCCGAAGTACCCCCCGTACCCCTCGAACATCTGCATCAGCATCAACGAGCAGCTCGTCCATGGCATCCCCACCGATAGAGAGCTCCAGGAAGGCGACATCGTGACGTTCGACCTCGGGGCGACCTACAAGGGGTACGTCGGCGATGCGGCCATCACCGTCGGAGTCGGCAACGTGAGCCCCCTCGCTCAGCGGCTCATGGAGGTGACCGAGGCGGCGCTCTGGGCCGGCATCAAGGCTGCCCGCGCGGGCGCCCACCTCAACGACGTGCGCGGCGCCATCGAAGACACGATCCGGCCCAGCGGCTTTGGGATCGTCAAGGGCTATGGTGGACATGGCGTGGGGCGTGATATGCACGAAGAACCCCACGTGGAGAACTTCCGTCAACGGTTTCGGGGCCCCGAGCTCCGGCCAGGGCTCGTCATCGCACTCGAGCCGATGGTGACCGCTGGCGGGCCAGAGGTTGGCGAAGGGCCCGACGGGTGGACTGTAACGACGAAAGACGGTAGCCTATGCTGTCATTTCGAGCATACAATCGCCATTCGGCCGGGAGGTGAGGCGGAAGTCCTCACACTCCCCTGATGCCATCTGTGCGAACGTCGAGAGGATATGGCCAAGAAGGACGCTATCGAAGTCGAAGGGACTGTGACAGAGCCGCTGCCGAACGCAATGTTCAAAGTCGAACTTGCGAACGGCCACGAGGTGCTCGCCCACGTGAGCGGCAAGATCCGGATGAATTTCATCAAGATCCTCCCCGGCGACCGCGTCCTGGTCGAACTCTCGCCTTACGACCTCGGTCGTGGGCGCATCACCTATCGCTTCAAGTAGGCCGGCCCTGCCGTCCTTCCCTACAGGAGAACCATGAAAGTCCGAGCATCCGTCAAGCCACGCTGCGACAAGTGCAAGGTGATTCGCCGGCACGGTCGCGTCATGGTGATCTGCGAAAATCCTAAGCATAAGCAGCGGCAGGGGTAGCCCATATGGCACGCATCTCCGGGGTCGATATCCCAAACGACAAGCGAATCGAAATCGCGCTAACCTATATCTACGGCATCGGGCTCACCCGCTCCCAGGCCATCCTCGCGGCCACCGGCATCAACCCCGATACCCGCGCACGGGACCTCACCGATGAGGAAATCCTGCGCATCCGCGACTTCATCGATAAGAACTACGTCGTTGAAGGCGACCTCCGCCGCGAAGTCCGCCAGAACATCGGGCGGCTCATCGAAATCAACTGCTATCGCGGGCAGCGCCACCGCCGCAACCTCCCGGTCCACGGCCAGCGCACCCGCACCAACGCGCGCCAAAAGCGCGGCGCACGCAAGACCGTCGCCGGCAAGAAGCGGGCAGGAAAGAAGTAAGAGGGGCTGACCACGAATGGCTGATGCAAAACGCGGTGCTGCTGATAAGACCCGCCGCCTGAAGCGGCGCGAACGAAAGGCCATCCCTCGCGGCAGGGCCTACATCAAGAGCACCTTCAACAACACCCTCGTCACCCTCACCGACCCCAACGGGAACGTGATCTCCTGGGCGAGCGCAGGCGGCTCCGGCTTCAAGGGCTCCCGCAAGGGCACCCCCTTCGCTGCCCAGCTGGCCAGCGAAAACGCCGCCCGCCGCGCCATGGAACACGGACTCCAATCCGTCGAAGTCTACGTCCGCGGCGCCGGCAGCGGCCGCGAAGCCGCCATCCGGTCGCTCCAGGGCGCCGGCCTCACCATCACCGCCATCCGCGATGTCACCCCCATCCCCCACAACGGCTGCCGCCCGCCCAAGCGGCGCCGCGTCTAGGAGCGCCACCAACCTATGGCTCGTTACACAGGCCCTGTCTGCCGCCTCTGCCGCCGCCACGGCGAAAAGCTCTTCCTCAAGGGCGAACGCTGCTTCACCCCGAAGTGCGCCTTCGACCGCCGGCCCAACCCGCCTGGCCCCCGCCCTGCTCGCCGCCGCAAGGTGAGCGACCGCGGCCTCCAGCTCCGCGAGAAGCAGCGCGCACGCGCCTCCTACGGCGTGCTCGAAAAGCAGTTCATCCGCTACTACAAGGAAGCCATCCGCCGCCCCGGCGTCTCCGGCGAAAACCTTGTCCGGCTCCTCGAAACGCGCCTCGATAACATCGTCTACCGGCTGGGCTTCGCCGACTCGCGCAGCCAGGCCCGCCAGATCGTCCGCCACGGCCTCATCGCCGTGAATGGCCGCAAGCTCGATGTCCCCTCCGCCCACCTCAAGGAAGGCGATACCGTCAGCTTCACGCCCCGCGGCGTCCGCAGCGAGTTCTACAAAATCGTCCAGGAAACCCTGAAGTCGAAGAACCCGCCCACCTGGCTGGCACTCGACATCGCCAACATGTCCGGGCGCATCACCGCGCCGCCAACCGTTGCCCAGGGCGAATCGCACCTGTTCAACGAAAACGTCATCATCGAGTACTACTCACGCTAACCAGCGCCAGTACTCGCCAGAGTTGAGGAACGCACCAGCATGATGGATTCCCTCGAGTTGATCGGCCAAACGACCGAGCACGTCGTCCCGCAGCTCACGATCGAAGAAGAGACGGAGAAGTACGCCCGCCTGATCGCCGAGCCCCTCGAAAGCGGGTACGGCATCACCCTCGGCAACGCCCTCCGCCGCGTCCTCCTCAGCTCGCTCGAGGGGGCCGCCATCACCTCCGTGCGGATCGACCAGGTCCAGCACGAGTTCTCCACCATCCCCGGCATGGCCGAGGACACCACCGAGTTCCTCCTCAACGTCAAGGAGATCCGCCTCCGCGCCCTCAGCAATCGCAGCGGCACCCTCTCCCTCGACGTCGAAGGCCCTGCCCATATCACCGCCGGCGACCTCCAGGTCCCCGCCGATTTCGAAATCGTCAACCCCGAACTCCACCTCGCCACCCTCGATGTCCCGAAGGCCCGCCTCAACGTCGAGTTCCACGCCGAACTCGGCAAGGGGTATGTCCCCGCGGGGTCCGTCGAAGGCCTGCCCATCGGCGTCATCCCCGTCGATGCCGTCTTCACCCCCGTCCGCAAGGTGAACTACCGCGTCGAAAAGACCCGCGTCGGCCAGTCCACCGATTTCGACCGCCTGGTCCTCGAGGTCTGGACCGACGGCACCGTCGGCCCCGTCGACGCCGTGGGCCAGAGCGCCGACATCCTCATGGACCAGTTCGCCCTCTTCAGCCAGATGGGCCGGCCAGAGATTGCCATCTCCCACGGTGGCGGCCCGGCCGTGGGTGTCACCTCCGTCGGCGGCCTGCTCATGGCGCCCGACCGCTACAACACCCCCATCGAGGACCTCGCCCTCTCGGTTCGGGCCTACAACTGCCTCAAGCGCAGCGGGCTCATGACCGTCGGGCAGGTGCTTGAGAAGACCGAGGACGAACTCCTCGCGCTGCGAAACTTCGGCCGCAAATCGTACGACGAGCTGCGCGACCGCCTCATCGAACTCGGCTACGTCGATGGCACGGCCGAAGGCCTCGTCCCCATCGTCGATACGCCTGCCCGCGGCGGCGCCGCTCCCTCGCGGACCGCGCCACATGCCCGGCCCGGCCGCACCACCGTGCGCACCAGCGCCGTCATCATCGATGAGGACGATGACGAAGAAAACCTGAGCGCCCTGGGCAAGGTGCTGATCGAGCGCCGCCAGGGCCGTGTACTGGGCCTGACCGAGGACGGACGCGAGCTGCTGCCCTATGCCCGGCGACTGGTAGACCTGAACGACGCCGCCTTCCGCGCCGTCGCCGCCGACGTCGTCACCGGCGCCCGCGTCGAGATCGGCG
>JBBIVC010000026.1:5402-15241 GCA_037439905.1 Thermoflexus sp. | reverse complement strand
CGGGGGGCGCTTCGGCTACAGCATCGATTTCCGTACCGAGGTTACGTTCAGGGACGCTTCCGGCGCCGCCGTGGCCCGCAGCGGCAACACGATGACCCAGTACTCGGCGGCCGATGCCCGCGATGGCGGTGAGGCATGACGCTCGACCCGGCCATGGTGAAGGAAGGCGATGAGCTGCCGGTGCTCCACCTCCAGCCGGGACTGGGCCAGGTGATCCGCTACTGCGCGCTCCAGTGGGCCTTCCCGGGGTTCTTCTACGATGTCGAAGTTGCGAAGGCGCACGGCATGCCGGGGACGCTGGTGCCCGGGCCGCTCAAGGTTGGCCTGCTGTACCGGGCCGTGGATGAGTGGCTTGGCGATGCCGGGTGGGTGTGCCACGTGCGGGCGGCCCACCGCCGCCCGGACCTCACCAACCACCCGATCGACGTCGTTGGCCGGGTGGCCCGCGTGTACGAGGAGAACGGCGCGCGCCGGGCCGACCTCGAGCTCGCGATCATCAACGGGGACGGCCAGCCGAGCGTGCGGGGCTTTGCGGTTGTCGAGTTCCACGGCCCGGCGGCCGCTTAGCGGCCGTCGAAGGCGACCTGGCCGCGGCAGATGGTCATGCGCACCCGCCGGTCGCCATCGAGGACCACCAGGTCCGCATCGAAACCCAGTTCGAGCCTGCCCTTGCGTGCTTCGACCCCGATGACTCGCGCAGGGTTCGCCGCGCAGAGCTGGAAGGCCGTGGTGAGGTCGATGCGCAGGAACTCCATCGTGTTGCGAAAGTGCTGGTCCATGGTGGCCACGCTGCCCACGATGGTGCCATCGGCCTTCGCGGCTTTGGCCCCGCTCACGGTGATGTCTTCACCGGCGAAGCGGCCGCCCGTGGCTTGCAGTCCCGCGAGGTGGAGGTTATCGGTCACGACGGCCACGCGCCCGGGACCGAGCACCGTGTAGGCCAGCCGCAGGAGCGCCGGGCTGACGTGGGCGCCATCGCAAATGAGCTCGCAGGTCACCTGGCCGTCCATGAGCGCGGCCACAATCGGTCCGCCTTCGCGCTGGTGGATCGGCCGCATGGCGTTGTAGAGGTGGGTCACATGCCGGACCCCGGCGGCAAACCCCGCCTCGGCTTGTTCGAGGGTGGCATCGGTATGGCCCATGGCCGCCACCGCGCCCGATCGGGTGACCGCCCGCACGACATCGAGCGCGCCCGGGAGCTCGGGCGCCAGGGTGACCTGCCGGATGGTCCCGCCCGCCGCTTCCTGGTACCGCTCCCACTCGGCAAGGGACGGCGGGCGCAGCATGGCCTTGGGAAAGGCGCCGTGGCGGGCCGGGTTGATGAACGGACCTTCAAGGTGGAAGCCGAGCATTTCCGCCCCCGCCGTCGAACGGGCGGCCGGGGCCAGGGCGCGGAGCATGGTGACCGTCTCATCGGCGTCTGTCCCGAGCGTGCTCACGAGGAACGATGTCACGCCGTTGCGGGGCGCCCAGGCCGAGTACGCCTCGACGCGCCCCGGATCGGCCGTGAAGAACGAATGACCGCCGCCCCCGTGGACGTGGATATCGATGAGGCCGGGCCCTGCCGTGAGTCTCTCGATGTCGATGACGGAGGCCCCCGGGGCGTCGAGGTCGCGACCGATCGCGACGATGCGCGGCCCCTCGCACAGGAGGTCGGCCCGGGCGAGGCCCGCCGGCAGCGCGAGCACTCCGGAACGAACAAGCAGCGGTGGCAAGGGCTTTACCTGGTTCCTTGACGCAGATTGAGCGGCGACCCTACCGTGCGGAAAACGCCGGGGCGAGGTACCCCACGTGCGGGCACGCATGACCCGGCGCCCCGTGCAGGTGGCGGCCATTATTGTCGCCGCCCTGGGCGCCGTCTACCTGTCGCTCTATACCTACACGCGCATCGACCACTACCTCTTCCCCGGGAACGAGGTCAGCGTGCCCGCGGTGCCGGCCTATGTGCCGGGGACGAACATCGGTGTCAGTGTGTCGCTTCCCGGGGTTTCGACCGCGGGCCCAACCCCATGGACGCCGGATGCCCGTCTGAACATCCTGGTCCTGGGGCTCGACCGGCGGCCGTGGGAGCCCGAGGACGCATCGTTCCGCAGCGACACGATGTTCGTCGCGAGCATCGACCAGCACGCCGGGCGGCTGCAGCTGCTGGCCATCCCGCGCGACACGTGGGCTGAGATCCCGTACGGGAATGAGCCGGGCGTGTGGGCCGAGAACAAGATCAACGCCGCCTATTCGTACGGGCAGTTCTACAAGTACCCGGGCGGCGGCGCTGCGGCTGCCGTCGCGGCCGTCGAGCACAATTTCAACATCGATATCCACCACTACGTGGTCATCGACTGGGTGGGCTTCGTCCAGCTCATCGATGCCCTCGGCGGCATCGACCTGGTGGTGCCGGAGGACATCTCAGACTTCGGAACCGACGTGCTCGACGCGTTCCCGGACAACACGGTGAAGGCGGGGCCCCAGCACATGGACGGCGCCCGCGCCCTGGGGTATTCGCGCGTCCGGGTCGATGGCGACATCAAGCGCATCGAGCGCCAGCAGATCGTCATCCGGGCAGTGGCGGACAAGTCGATCAGCCTGGGATACCTGGCGAAGATCCCGGAGCTCTGGGAGGCCTACCACAACTCGTTCCGGACGGATGTCCAGACCGCGCAGATCCCCGGGTTCGCCCTCCTCGCCCGCCAGATGAACCTGGAGACGATCGAGACGTTCTCGCTGGCCCCGGCGCTGTACGGCGGGATCGCCGAGGATGGCCAGCTCATCCTGCTGCCCAACCGTGACGAGATCTACGCCATCATCGACCGGTTCTTCGCGGACCCCCAGGTGCGGGATGAAGCGCCGGCAATCACGATCGAATACCCCGATGGGCAAGAAGAGGCCGCCCGTACAGCGCTTGCCCACCTGGAGACGTACGGGGTGCCCCGCGAGCTCATCAGGCTGCGGAAGGCCGCGGCCGCGGGAGACCCGGGAATCTTCGACCTGGCTGGCAAGCCGTACACCGCGGCGAAGCTCACGGGACTCTTCGACCTGCGCCTCCTGGCCCCGCAGGAGGGCCTGGCGGCGGCGGGGGTCGACGTGCTCGTGCGGATCGGGCCGGCGACGGCGCTGAAGAGCCCCTGACCGCTACTCGGTGACGGTGATCGTCGCCTTCATCTGCGGGTGGTACTCGCAGGTGATCTTGTATTCGCCGGGGGCGGGGAATTCCCAGACGAAGATGTCGTTCTTCTTCATGTTCCCGGATTCATCGACACCGTTGATGGTGACCGTGTGGAGGGCCGTCTCGCTGTTCTTGAAATACACCTTCTCGCCGGCTTTCACAGTCAGTTCGGTGGGGATGAACTTCAGGTTGTCCTGATCGACGAACGGGGCGCCTGCGGGGATGGCGGGGTCGCTGCCATCGGCGACGCCTGTGGGGCCGCCACCGTTGTCATCGCCACCGCCGCAGGCGACGGCCACGAGCGCGATCAGGGCCACGGGCGCAGCCAGGAGCAGGGTGCGCCGCAGGTTCCAAATTGCCATTTCCGAGCAAACTCCCTCGCTCCGCGGGCGCGAAGCGCGAATGTGGTAGTTCCAGTGTGGCCGAGCGTGCAGGTTTTGGCACTTCTCCCGGGCCAGGACGCGAGTAGTTTCGATGATTGCATGGGTACGGCCTATGGCACCAAAGGCGAAGGCCCCCACCAGGGCGGGGGCCTTCCGTTCACGAGGCGGGGTGAGCGACTCGGGGACGACAAGCGTGCAGTTCCCGGCGAGCCAGTTGAGGCTCGACCGCGCCCCGAATCTAGGGTTAATTGCTAATGGTGTCAAGCGGTTTAGCCGTTGCTTGACCAATCGGCGCCAGCGTGGCCCAATGCACGACCATGAGCGTCACGGAGATCCCGCTGCAACGGTGCGTTCGCTGTGGGGAGTTGTTGGCCGATATCAAGGGCTCGCGTCTGGCGGTCTGCCGGCGCTGCGGCTACAAGGACGACTGCTGCTGAGCCTCGCGCCCGGCGGCTATGCCGCGCGGCCGCCCCGGCCTTCGAGCGCGGCAAGCTGCTCCCGCATCCGCCGGATTCGCCGGAGGCGGTAGGAGTTGTTCACCAGGCTCGCGTCGTCCAGGAAGACGGGACCATCGCAGCGGCCACAGCGGATGAGTTCATCGAGGTTCGTTACCGGGCTTCCTGACGGATCCTTGAGCCCCGCCACCGTGAGCGGGGCGCCCTTGGGCCCTACCCAACGCCCGCTGATGAAGCCGCAGTGCAAGCACTTCACATCGCCGATGACCAGCATGGCTGCCCTCCTGTCGCGGGGGAGTATGGCTCGCTGTCTCCGCTCCACGTATCCGGGAAATCCCGGTCCGAAGAAGAGGGCATCCCTCGATCGCAAGAGGGAGTATCCCGTCGGGCCATTACTCCTCCACGTAGTACTACGGCAGGTTTGGCCACCGGGCGCACGGGGGCGAGCGACGACAGAGATTGAATGCTGGTTAGTGGCGGATCGCGTCGATCCGGTAGCGCATGATCCCCTGCGGGGCCGAGACCTCGACTTCCTCGCCGACACGCTTGCCGAGCAACACCCGGCCAACAGGCGATTCCACCGAGATCTTCTTCTCCGACGCATTCGCCTCGCGGGCGCCGACAAGCTGGTAGGTGATCTGCAGGTTCTTGTCGAGGTAGGTCACGGTCACGGTGGAACCGACGGACGTCAGGTTCTCTTCCTTCTGGGACCGGTCGACCACCACCGCGCGCTTCAGGGCGGTCTCGATCTGCTTCTTGCGGTTGTCGGTGAAAGCGAGCGCTTCGCGGGCGGCGTGGTAGGGGGCGTTTTCGCGGAGGTCGCCATCCGAACGCGCCTGCTCGATGGCCTTTACCAGGTCCGGGATCTTGCGTTCGATCTCGGCGAGCTCGCGGCGGAGGTCTTCGATGCCTTCCGCAGTCATCTCGATGGGCGGCTCTTCGATCCGGACGGCGGCGGCGCGATTGCCGGCACGCGAGTTCGCCGGCTTGCGGACGCGGATGTGGATGCCGAAGTTCTGGTGGGTGTAGTTCTTCTTCTTCAGGTATTGGAACCACGACTTCAGCGCGGCGACGCGCTTGTCGGCGTTCGGGTCGGTGTGCTTGATGCTGAATTCCGCGTAGCTTTCGACGCGGCTCCCCGTGAGGTCGGACACGGCGAGCTGAGGGCCGGCATGTTCGACGTACTTGCGGACGAAGCCTTCGAATTCGTGGCGCTGGTCGGGCTTGAGCGAAGAGAGGTACTCGTTGAGGGCATCGCCGAGGGTGATCTGCACCACCGGTGCACCCCGGGAGTTGTCTGTCATGGTTCCACTGTACCATCGTTCCCGCGATCGTGCGCCGGGCTTTCGAGTGACACTTTCCTGGGATGACCTGCCCTCGCTGTTCCCCATGTTCCCGGAGCCCGGCCTCTGGCTGCCGCGGCTCGCGCGCCACGCCGCGCTCATCGAAGAGGCCGCCGCGCACACCCGCGTCACGGCCGTGACCGGCCCGGAAGTCGTCCGCAGGCAGTATGCGGAGAGCCTCGAGACGCTGCGCATCGCGCTCGAATGGATGCCCGGGCCGGGGGAGCTGGCAGATGTGGGCAGCGGCGGCGGGTTCCCGGGCCTGGTGATCGCGGCGGTGCTCCCGGAGCTGCCGGTGACGCTCATCGAACCGCTCCAGAAGCGCGCCCGGCTGCTGGAGTGGCTCGCTGCGGGCCTGGGCCTGGGCAATGTGACCGTGGTGGCCAAGCGTGCTGAGGAGGCGGGCCGGGGCGACCTTCGCGAGCGCTTCGGCGTGGTCACCGCGAGGGCGGTGGCGGAGCTCCGGGAGCTCATCGAATACACGGCGCCGATGGCCCGGCCCGGTGGCTGGCTGATCTTGCCGAAGGGAAGCTCGGCGGCGATGGAAGTCGCGGCGGCAGGGCGTGCGCTTGGCGAGCTCGGTTGCGAGCACCGCGCGACGGTGCCCATGCGGAGCGAGGTGAGCGACACGGGGGTGGTTGTTGTGATAGAAAAGGCGACGCCCACGCCGGACCGGTACCCCCGGCGGCCGGGGATGCCGGCGAAGCGGCCGCTGTAATCGATCACGCGCTTAGGCGATTCACTCTTTCTTGCATTGCATGCTATAGTTCCGCCGACCCGCGGGGCATACCCGTCAAGGTGAGCAGGCTCACCACGCCCGCGTACGCATGCAGGAGGCAGCATGGACCCGAACGTCATCATTAATCGCATCGTCCGGCTCGCGAAGCTGGACACCTCGGTGTTCGACGAGGTAAGGGACGACCCCGCCGAACTGATCCCCGCGCTCGTCGTGGCGGGCGTGAGCGCTCTCCTGGCGGGCCTGGGCTCGTTCCTCTGGTGGCAATTCAACTTCGATGCCACCCCCGACAGCCTGTTCCTGAACACCTTCATCCTTGGCGGAGTATTCCTGGCGGCGATGTACGCCGTTTGGGTGCTCCTCGCCTACGTTGTGCTGGTCCAGGTCTACAAGGCCTCGGCCGACCTCCAGTCGCTCTTCCGCACCATGGGTTACGCGGCGTTCCCGCTGGCCCTTTCCCTCCTGATGTTCATCCCGGTGCTGCACCCGGTGTTCGCCATCGTGCCCGTGGTGCTCGTCTTCGTGATGTCGATCTACGCCGTCCAGTCGGTCACGAACGCGGATTCGACCCAGGTTGTCATCGCGAACACGGTTGGCCTGACGGTGATGGTGCTGGTCCTCGGGATCGTGGCGACCTCGAACGATTTCCCGGATGCCCCGATCGGCGCTGGCCTGTTCAACTGGATTCCCAGCGTCTAGCGCGATCCGGTTGGGCATGAGGGGCGGGCCGCCGGCCGGGCAGCCCCTCATGCGCACCGGCTCACACTCCTGGTTCCCCTGCCCGGTGGCGCCAACCGGGCGATGGCCTACGCTACCCCCTCATGCCGCGGGACTACGCTGCCGTCGCCCATCGCAATGTGCGCCTGTACTACGGGTTCCTGTTCCTCATGGAGTTCGGGTTCTGGATCGGGATCTGGATCAAGTACCTGACCGCGGTCCGTGAGCTCGAACTGAAGTACATCCTCCTGATGGACATGCCCTTCTGGCTGGTGATGGCCAGCCTGGAGGCGCCGTTCGGCGCGCTGGCCGACCGCGTCGGCCACAGCCGGGTGCTGGCGCTGGGCGCGGCGGTATACGCCCTTACCATCCTGGGCTTCGGCTTCACCACCAACTACTGGATGCTCTTCGCCGATTACATGCTGTGGGCGGTGGCCGGCGCCTGCCGCAGCGGCGCCGACCAGGCGCTCGTCTACGATTCGCTCAAGCAGGCGAACCTCGAGTCGACGTTTTCGAAAGTCGCCGGGCGCGGGTTCGCGGTCTCGATTACGGCCTCGACAACCGGGGTCATCCTGGGCGGTGTGCTGGCCACGGTGACGAGCCTCGCGTTCACGGTGCAGGTCAGCTTCGTTGGCCCGGTCGTCGCGTTCTTCGTCGCCATGGCCATGGTCGAACCCCATGTCGAGCACGAAGCGCGCCGTTACCTCGAACACTTGCGCGGGGGCATCGCCTACGCGTGGCACACGCCCCAGGTGCGCTACTCGGTGCTGATGAGCTCGGTGATCATGATGGCCGCCTTCGCGCCCGTGGTCCTCGTGCAGCCGTTCCTCATCAAGCACGAGGTGCCGACGGGACTCTTCGGTGTCTACCAGGCCCCGCTCCGGGTGTTCGCGGTCATCGCGGCGATCGTCGCCTACCGGGTGGTGGCGCGTGCCGGCAGGCCGAAGCTCGTGGCGGCGGCCTGTGCGGGGATGATCGCGGCCTTCCTCGGCCTGGCCGCCTTCGATGTGCAGCCCGCGTTCGCGTTCTTCGCGCTGCCGGCGCTCATCCAGGGCCTCGTCCGGCCAACGATGGATAGCTACATCAACGAACAGACCCCGAGCGACCGCCGCGCGACCGTGCTCAGCATGTCGTCGCTGGTCCTCAGCGTTGAGCTGGCATTCTTCGAGCCGGTCATCGGGTTCATCACCGACGACGTGTCGATCCAGGCCGCGTTCGCGTTCGTGACGGTGTTCTTCGCAGTGGTGATGCCGGGGCTGTACGTGCTCTGGCGACGGGCCTATGTGCCGCATCCGCTGCCCGGGGCGGCGGCCCGGCCCGTCGCCGCCTGAGCTACTTCAGCGCTTCGCGGAGGGCCTCGCAGGCCTCGGCGACGCCGCGCTTGCCCCCGTCGAGCATCGCTGAGAGCTGCAGGAAGATGTGCGGCTGGTCCTGGTAGATGCTCAGCTTCGCCGGGACGCCTGCCGCCTCGAGCGCCCTGGCGAAGAGCTTCGAGTCATCGAGCAGCGGATCGAGGGTGCCGACGATGAGCCGCGCCGGTGGCACACCGCGCAAGTCGCCCTTGATCGGCGCGATGTAGGGGTCATCCGGGCTTGCCCCGCCGGAGAGGTAGTGGTTGTAGAACCACTCCATCGCCTTGCGCGTGAGGATCTTGCCCTCGCCGTTCTCGATGACAGAGGGCAGGTCGTTATCCGCCGTGAATGCGCCGTAGAGCAGGAGTTGCAGCCGCGCGGCCGGGCCGCCTTCGTCGCGCAGACGGAGCATGGCCGCCGCGGTGAGATTGGCGCCGGCGCTATCGCCACCGACTGCGAACCGGGAGCCGTCGGCGTTGAGCTCGGCGGCGTTTGCCACCGCCCAGCGGATCGCGGCCACGCAGTCATCGAGGGGCGCGGGCGCCGGATGCTCCGGGGCGAGCCGGTAGTGCACGCTCACGACGACCACGCCGGCGCCTTCCGCGAGCTCGGCACACAGCCTGGCGTGGGTTGCCGGCGAGCAGATTACCCAGCCGCCGCCGTGGAGGAACACGAGGAGCGGAAAGGGTCCGGGGCCTGCGGGCGTGAACACCTTCACGGGGATCTCGCCGGCGGGCCCCGGGATCGACCGGCCGGCGATCGAGACGGAGCCCGGCATCGGCTGGTTGAAGGCAGCGAAGGACACCTCGGCGTTCGCCCGGGCAACATCGGCGGGCAATTCCCACATCTGGGGGACGCCGGCCGCCTGCGCCTGCGCGGCCATCATCTGGAGCAGAGCTTCGACCTGGGGATCCATGGGGCACCTCGGATATGCAGCGATGGCCGGACTATACCGGCCCGGCAGTGACGGAAAAGCGCCGGACCGCTTCCTCAGCTGCCACCACCGGCGGCTTCGGCCGCGCGGCGCGCCCGCTCCGCCTGCTTCGCGATGAACTCGCCGAGGACCCGCTGGACGTCGGCCGCTGCATAGTGGGTCGCGCGCCACATCAGGGCGGCGCCAAGCGACCCGGCGACGATGGTGGCCAGGACCTGCCATAGCGGAGCCCCTCGCCCTCGGTGGCATCGAACTGCGCCTGGAAGAGCTCGGAGATGAGGCCCACCACCACCGGGGCGAGCGCACCGCCGAGCACGGCCAGCGCCAGCCCGAAGGCGGCGAACGCCTGGGCGCGGATGTGCGGTGGCGAGGCCGCGGCGATGATGTTAATGAGGCCCGGGATGCCCAGCGAGGTGATGAACGCGCCCGCCAGCAGGAAGGCGAGCGAAATCGCCGCTCCCTGGATGGCGAACCCGATCGTCCAGGTGACGGTCAGCACGATGGTGGCGACCAGGCCCATGCGCGCGAGGAACGTCATCCCGCGATTCAGCCAGCGGTCGGCAAGCGGGCCGCCGTACCAGGTGCCAAGGAACGCGCAAAGCGCCAGGCCTGCGAGCGCGTAGCTCGCCTCCTGCGCGCTGAAGCCATAGCGCCGCTCGTAGAAGGCGGGGATCCAGAAGACGACGCCCGAGAGCATGAACCCGAAAGCGGCGTTCGTCAGGATGAGGTAGCGCAGCGTGCGGTTGCGCGCGATGGTGC
>JBBIVC010000026.1:0-5364 GCA_037439905.1 Thermoflexus sp. | reverse complement strand
GCCAGGAATTGCCGGAGCAGCGGGTTATCGACCGACGCGTCCTTCAGGTCGGCCTCGCCCCGCGCGGGTTCGCGCAGACGGAGGGCGTAGAGACCCATCAACAGCCCGGGGATGGCGGCCGCAAGGAAGGCCCAGCGCCAGCTGGCCGCCGCGATGATCGCCCCACCGATCACCGCTCCAAGGACCTGGCCGAGCGGGTTGGCCGAGCGGTGGTACCCCAGCGCCCGGCCCCGCAGGCGGATCGGGTAGTAGTCGGAGATGAGGCTGCCATGCGTTGGGCCGATCGTGCCCTGCCCGGCGCCGAGCAGGGCGCGCGTCAGGAAGAGCTGGACGAAGTCCTGGGCGGCCGCCGCCGCCAGCCCGGCGAAGCCCCAGACCACGGCGCCAATCGAGAGGATGTACCGCCGGCTCCAGCTATCGGCCCAGTTGCCCGCCGGGAGCGACAGGAGCCCGGTGATGAGCACGACCGCCAACGGCAACAGGCCCACCGTCGCATCGGAGAGCTGAAAATCCTCGCGGATGCGGTCGAGCGAGACCGCGAGCACGGCCCGGTCGAATTCGTCGACGGCGTTGAGGATGAACAGCACCACGAGGGGGCCAAGCCCCGCTTCGCGGAGGGTCCGGGCGTGATGCGAGGGGTCGTCATTCGCCTCCGGGGGCACCATCATCACTGAAACGATACGCGAAGGCCGCGATGGGTGCTCGCTGTGGCACCTTCGCGTCGCACACACCCGGCCCCAAGCTGGATGGCGGCTCAGGCCGTGACGGGCTCGTGGAGGAAGGCGAGGACTTCCTCCAGGAACGCCTCCGGGCGCTCCTCGGCGACCAGGTGCCCGGCCCCGGGGATGGTGACATGACGGGCGCCGGGGATGGCCGCTGCAAGCGCCTCGCCGCGCTCCGGCGGGATGGCGCGGTCGCCCGCGCCGCTCAGCACCAGCGTGGGAGCCGCGATGGCCGAGAGGTCCACCGGGGGCGTGTCGCGGTTTGCCACGGCCATCTTTCGCACCGCTGCGACCGTGCCCGGGAGCAGCAGCGGGTCGATGTACCCGCGCATCACCTCCTCTGTCGCGAATGCGCGGTCGTGGACCATGCGGGCGAGAGCGCGCCGGCCGAGGGCGTACATGGCCGTGGGCGAGCGTTGCACCGCCCCGGCCAGGGCGAACATGGGCCCGGCTGCCATGCCCCGCCTGCGGGGGTCTTGCGGCTCGCCGGCGTTGACGGCCGCCACGAGGACGAGGCGCTCCACCCGGCCGGGGTGGGCGGCCGCGATGCGCTCGGCGATGGCGCCCCCCATCGAGTGACCGATGAGCGTTGCCCGTTCGATGCCGAGCAGGTCCATCAGCCCTACCACACGTTCGGCCTGGGCGCGCTGGCCGTAATCGAGCGCGGGGTCGCGGTCGCTGAAGCCGAAGCCGGGCAGGTCGAGGGCCACGACCCGGTGCGTGGTTGCGAGGAGAGGGATGATGTGGCGCCAGCTGAACGTGCTGCCGGCGAAGCCGTGGATGAGCACGATGGCGGGCCCGGAGCCTTCGTCGATGTAGTGGATCCTGGCGCCCGCGACATCGCGGATGATCCCCTCCGGGAGGGGCGCCTGCCATGGGGCGCGCCGTTTCCAGGCCACCCAGCTCCCCGCGCCAACGGCCGCGAGCGCCCCGCCGAAAACGATCGCCTTGCGCTTCACCTGCTCGCCTCGCTGAACATCCTCCGCAGGATGCGGATGCTCTCAGCCATCCTGGGGCCGTACCACCATAGCAGCTTCCCATCGATGATCCGGGTGGGCGCGATCGCCCCGTAGAGTGCGGCGTGCCGTTCCTTGAACGGGTATGGCTCATCGGGAAGCAGGACCAGGTCCGGGCGGAGGCGTGCCACCTCCTCCATGCTGACCTCCGGGTAACGCGGCCGGCCGGCGAGCACGTTGATGGCCCCGGAATGTTCGAGCACGCTGTGGCCGTAACTCTCGCTCCCCAGCCCCATCAACGGTTCGGGCCAGACCGCCACGAAGACGCGGGGCCGTTGCGCGGGCAGCGGCTCACGCAGGACCGCGGCGGTCGCGCTTGCGATCTCCCAGCCGCGGTCCTCCACGCCGAGCCGGGCCGCGATGACAACCGCCGTCTCGATGGCGGACTCGACCGTGTTGGGGTCGGTGACCAGGACATCGAGCCCCGCGAGTCGCAGCGCCTCCACATCCTCGCGCCGGTTCTCTTCCCGGTTGGTAATCACCAGGTCTGGCCTTAGGGCGGCAATGGCGGCGATATCCGGGTTCTTGGTCCCGCCCACAGCGGGCACAACGCGGACTTCCTGCGGTTCGACACAGAACCGGGTGCGCCCCACCAGCGAAGCAGGGGCCAGCACCCACACGAGCTCCGTGAGGCTTGGGACGAGCGACACGACCCGCATGGAGACAGCGTACTCCCGGGGCATACGGAAGGCTCCCGAAGCGCCGGGAGCCTTCCGTATGAGCGCTGGCTGAGAGCTGGCCGGGCCGCTAGTTCGGCGGCGTGCCGAGCTTGACCTCGGTGGACTGCTTCTTGCCGTCCCGGTAGAACTCCACCTTCACGGTTTCGCCGGCGCCGTGCCTGATGAGGGCCACGGCGAGGTCGGCCTCGGTGTTGATATCGACATCGCCGATGCGGACGATGACGTCGCCGGTGCGGAGCCCGCCGGTGGCAGCCGGGCCACCCGGGGTCACGACATCGAGGACGACGCCGCCTTCATCCGGTATGCCAAGCTCCCGCGCCTTCGCCGGGCGGAGCGACTCGAACCCGGAGATGCTGAGGAAACCACGGTTCACGCGGCCGTTCTCTTTCAGCTGGGCCACCACTTCCCGGGCAACATCGGAGCCAACGGCGAACCCGATGCCGACGGCCTGCGTCCCGGTCGATGGGTTCGGGGCGATCGCCGTGTTGACGCCGACAACCTGCCCAAACATGTTCAGGAGTGGGCCGCCGCTATTGCCATGGTTGATCGCGGCATCGGTCTGGATAGCCCCGAGGATCTGGGTGTTCTCGCGGATCGCCCGGTTCTTCTGGCTCACGATGCCGCGAGTGACCGAGAACGCGCCGCCCTCGCCGCCATCGAGGTCGAGCGCGTAGCCCATGGCCACCACATCCTGGCCGACGACCACCTCGTCGAGATCGGCGAAGGGGAGCGCCTTCAGCCCGGAGGCGTCGATCTTGAGGAGCGCGAGGTCGGACCGTGCGTCGGTCCCGACGACGGACGCGTCGTAGGTGGCGCCATCGCTGAGGGTCACCTCGATGCTGCTGGCGATCCTGCCGGTGAGCGAATTCTCGATGACGTGGTTGTTGGTCAGGATGTATCCGTTGGCATCGACGACGAAGCCCGTGCCCACGCCTGTGCTTGTGGCGATGCGGACCACCGCGGGCTCGGCGTAGGCCACGAGCTCGGCGGTGGTCATCGCATTGCTCTGGCGGACCTGGGTGGGCGCGGTCGTTGCCTGCTGGCCGGCGCCGGCCGGGCTGGCGGACTCGGTGCCGCCGTCCTGTGGGGCAGCAACCGGTTCGGAATCGGAGCAGGCAGCTCCAGTGAACAGCGTGATGGCGAGCAGTGCGGCGCCGAGCGGCCGGACGAGCCTGGTCATGTGCGATTCTCCCGGGGGCGTTTGTCTGAAGGTTTCACCCATAGTTTTCGACATGGGGCGGGAGTGCCCGGTAAACGGCAAGGGGGCTTTTGCATGGGCAGGTAAAGGCGCTGGCCGGGCAGAAGGTCAGGTGTATCATGCCCATCGAGGGCAGCTATGGCCTGGAACGGGAATCCGGACACCCCTGGTATACGTAACATAGGCAGGACGGTTGAATTCAGCCGCCCCGCCGAGGCCGAAATCGCCTCCCGCGTCGACTGGCCGGATGAAGCCCTGATGATTGCCATTGTTGCCCGCGATGAGCACGCCTTCAGCGTCCTCTATGACCGGTATGTGGACCTGGTCTACTCGGCCTCGTTCCGGGTGCTTGGCGATGCCCAGCTGGCCGAAGACGCCTCGCAGGATGTTTTCGTGCGGCTGTGGCGGCGCCCCGAGACGTTCATCGCCGCGCGGGGCCGCTTCGTCAGCTGGCTGATGAGTGTGACCCGGAACCGGGCCGTCGATGAGCTGCGGGCCCGTGGGCGGCGGCGAAAGCGCGAAGGTGGGCCGCTGGGGGAGCCCGATGAAGCGGCCGAGCCCGTGTTTTCGACCGAACTCATCGACCCGGTGCATTCGGCCGAGATGCACGAGGAACAGGCTTCAGTACGGCGGGCACTCGCCGCCCTGCCGCGCGAACAGAAGCTGTGCCTCGAACTGGCGTACTTCGGCGGGCTGACGCAGCAGGAGATCGCAGCGCGCCTCCACGAGCCGCTTGGCACCGTCAAGACGCGCATCCGCCTGGGCATGCAGAAGCTGCGCCGGGCGCTCGAAGAGAAGGTATAGGAAAGCAGCGGCCATGGCAGGCGAACATATCTCGCAGGAGCAGGCGGACGAGTACGCCATCGGTTCTCTGGAACCGGTGCTCGAACGCGCCATCGCGCTCCACCTGGCCGAATGCCCGGCCTGCCGCGATATGGCGCGCGACGCCGAGCGCCTCGCCGCGCTCCTCGCCATGTCGTCTCCGCTGCGGCGTCCATCGCCCCGGCTGCGACGCCGGGTGTTCTCCGCCGCGGGGATCACGCGCCCCAACCCGCTTCGCCGGGCATTCACCATCAGCCGCGCCGCGGCCGGGCTCGCGGCCGTCATCGTCGCGGCCGGTGCGTTCAGCGGCATGGTTTCGCTGAAGAACCAGATCGGCGACCTGCGCCAGCAGAACTCCGACCTCCAGCTGCAGATCGACGAGGCGCTCTCGACGAAAGTCGAGCTGGCCGCGCTCACCCGGAAGCTGGATGACCAGGAGAAGCTCGCCGCCCAGCTGGAAGAGCGCTCGAAGAACGACCGCGAGCTCAACCTCGCGTTTATGTCGCCAACCACCGATGTGGCCGCAGTCACCTCGCTGAACGAATCCGGGAATGCCATCGGGCGGCTCGTGTGGGATTCGGAGCAGAAGCGCGTCTGGTTCGTCGCGAGCGAGCTTCAAAAACTCCCGCCGGGCGAGACGTACCAGATCTGGGTGAACTCGGGCGGACGGTACTACAGCCTGGGCACCTTTACCCCGGACGACGAGGGCTTCGCCCGGTATGAGACGGTGGTCCCCGAGGGGCTCAACTCCTACGAGACCGCGGTTGTCACGATCGAACGCGCCGGAGGCAGTCCGCTGCGCGAAGGGCCGACGGTGTTCTTCGTCGCGGATCTCTCGCGGCTGCGAAATTAGGGCCGGCGCATGGCAATCCCTCGCCCGGCCCACGCGGGCACAGCCAGGCCGGCGTGAGCCGAACGCCAGGTTT
>JBBIVC010000025.1:0-15275 GCA_037439905.1 Thermoflexus sp. | reverse complement strand
GCCACACCCACCACCCGCCCGGCCGCGCCGCAGCCAACGAACACCCCGGCGCCCACCGCCACGCCAACCGAAACGCCAACGCCCGCGCCGACCGCCACCCCCTCCGGCCCCTACGCGGCCATCAGCGGGCCGGCCACCGCGGAGGTGGGGGCGACGGCCGTCTTCTACGATGCCTCGGCGCCCCACAGCGAGGTGCTGAAACGCACGTGGACGACCCCCTCCGGCACTGTGCCCCACGAGGCGGGCGTCCCGGTGACGTTCCCATCGCCGGGCTGTTACACCGTTTCGCTCACCGTGCTTTTTAAGGACGGCACGTCGCGGGTGGCCGCGCAGGCGGTCTCGGTGGGCGGCGTGCCCTGCAACTGACGCCCTCTCAGCGGCTCGCCTCCCACGGGTCCCAGTCCGGCCCCAGCGGGGGGAGCTTCGCAGGGTCGCCAAAGACCGCCCCGGCCGCGATTTCGGCCGCCAGGTCGCGCCCGGCGACCATGCTCGCCGTGGCCACGCCCCCGCGAATGACGCCCGAGATGCCGTGCCCGAAGATGGTGCTCGCTCCCGCCAGGTAGAGCCCCTCGACCTCGGTCTTCGGCATCGGCCGGGCCGGGCCAAACTGGTCGACCGCTAGCTCGATGCCATACGAGGTGCCGCCCGTCGAGAACGTGTACCGCTCGTGCGTGACCGGTGTAGCCGCCTCACGCCAGACGATGTGGTCGCGCAGCCCGGGGATGACGCGCTCCGCCCCCTCGATCAGCCGGTCGGCCACCTGCTCCTTGAAGCTGCGGTAGCCGGGCTTGCGGTGGTAGCGCTCCCCCGCGACCGGCCCCTCCTCCACGCCCCAGAGGCGGTGGTCGGCGGGCACGATCGACATGATCTCCAGGCTCGAATACCCCTTTGGGGCAATCGTCTCGGTCTCGGGGTCCTTCACCGAGCCGACGGAGATGAAGCAGAAGAAATCCCGCGGCAACCGTCCGCCGGTCGCGTCCGCGTACATGCCCTCCAGGTCGAACGAGTCGTAGTACCAGTAGTTGGTCCGCGGCATCGTCTCGCGCAGGTCGATATCGAGCCCCAGGTAGACGACGAACAGCGGCAGGGCCATGCGGTACTGGCGGATGCGCTCCACCGTCGCGGGCGAAAGGTGCGCTTCACCCACCAGGTCGAGCATCGTCCGCTTCAGGTCGGCATTCGAAATGACGGCCGGTGCGAGCAGCTCCTCGCCGCTTTCGAGCTGCACCCCACGCGCGCGGCCCTCATCGACCAGGATGCGTTCGACGCGGGTCCGCGTGCGCACCTCGCCACCGTACGCGCGGATGAGCTCAACCAGGTGGGCGGGGATCACCTGGCCGCCGCCACGCGGGTAGTAGGCCCCCTTGAAGTAGCCGTTGAGCACACCCGCGTGGAGGAGCACCGGCGTACGGGAGGGCGGGGTCGCGTAGTCGCCGCTCTCCGCGGCGATGACTGCCCGGGCCTTTTGCCCCAGGCCGCACTCGTCGAACAACTCCCCCAGGGGGCGCATCGCCCATTCCAACGACCGTTGCTTGGTCACTCCCTGGAGGATGTCGATGCAGCGATGGATGCCCGATTCGTCGTCCGGGAACGTGGCGACCAGGCGTTCGCGGTAACGGTCCCAGCCGGCGGGCACGCGGAAGGTGATGCCCGGGAACATGATGGTGTCGAAGCCATCGGGGTCCATCTCCACCCACTCGATGCGGCCGTCCAGGCCGAGCGCGCGAAAGATGCGCGGTATCGCCCCATCGGGCCCGCAATCGCCCACGTAGTGCACGCCGACATCGAACTCGAACTTCTTCATGCGGCGGAAGACGTGGGCGTTGCCGCCGGCCACGTAGTGCTGTTCGAGCACGGCCACCCGCCGGCCCAGGCTGGCCAGGCAGGCTGCTGCCGTAAGGCCCCCCAGCCCCGATCCGATGACGATGACATCCCAGTCCGAACGGTCCATTTCCTGCCCCCTGCGTGTGAAGGGGTGAGGGTATGGGGCCGTAGCTGCCACGAGGAAGCCGCCGGGCCGTTAGCTCCGAATTCCAGCGCTAATTCATCACCAGCACGGCCGGCTCGGTGACGTACACCCAGTACACCTTCAGCTGGAAGAGCCCGCCGAAATCGTTCAGGTAGCGCGGCTGGCCCGGCAGGTGCGAAAGCCACGTGTTCGTGGGGTTATCGAACTGCAGCACCTGGGTGTACTTCACCCCGGCCAACGCCTCGGCGACGGCCTTGCTCGTCCCCGTGTAGGTGAAATTGTTCCAGCCGGGGTGGAGCTCGATGGTCCGGCCCGGCGCCGGGTTGGGGTTCGCGCTCGCCAGGTTCGTCGCCGGCGCATCGACCCAGTAGGCGTCGTACTGCTGGATCTGCGGGAAGTCGCTCGCATAGGCGGGCGCCAGCCGGGCGAACCGCCGGTAGCCCCCCGGCCGGTCCAGGAACATCTTCAGCGGGTCCCAGCGGTAGATGACGTTCCAGGGGGTGGGCAGGCTCGAGGTGGCCCCCGGCAGGTTGCCGGTCGGTTCGAGGTGGGCGATGTTCGACCATTGCCCGTTGAGCTGCTGGACCACGATAGCCCCGGGCCCGGGCGAAACCGTGCTGACGTCCTTGTTCACCAGCCCGATATCCTCGTTCGCCCCCGGCCAGGCGAGCGCCGGCTTCGCGGGCGAGCCGCCGATGTACAGCGTGACCGTGCGGCCAGGCAGCCCGCAGCCCGGCGATTCGGCCGCGCTCTTGACCTTGATCGAGTAGGTGCTCGCTCGCCCGAACGCCTGGGCCGTGGTGCTCCCACACTCGGTGCTCTCCACGAACGCCTGGATGAGCGATCCGCCGGGAACATCCTTCCAGTCCTTCAAGGGCGCGCCGCTGATCGACATCGGGACCCGCGCCAGGGCGCCCGCCATGTTGATGATGCCCGAGCCCGCCCAGTTCTGGCCGTGGGGCGCCGGCTCGGCGGGGGTGGCCGCATCGCGCGCCGCCTTGATGTAGTCGGCCGCGGCCAGCCGCGAGTTGCGCGACATCATCAGCGCGAACATCCCGCTCACGAGCGGCGTGGAGAAGCTCGTCCCGCCGTCGTAGCCATCCCGCGCATCGCCGATCTCCGCATAGGGATTGGCCAGGCCGATGTCGGTGCGGGTGGTGCTCACGAGCCGGTTGCCGGGGGCCGCGAAATCGATCGCCGGGCCGTAGTTCGAATACGCCGCCCAGACGTTGTTGTTCAGGTTGTTCGAGGCCCCGACCGCGATCAGGCTCGGGAACTCGGTGTAGGCGGCCGGGTAGGCTGTGCCCACCTGCGATGAGCCCACCGGGTGGTTCCCCGCCGCTGCCACCACGATCACGCCCTGGTCCTGCGCCAGCTGGAGCGCCGCCCGCAGGCGCGGGCTATCGGCATCCTGGTCGCCAGGCTTCGAGGCGACGGAGATGTTGATGATGCGCGCGCCGTTGCGGACCGCGTACTCGATCCCGTCGGCCACATCGGGCATGCGGCCCTCGCCCTGGCAATCGAGCACCTTCACGGTCATCAGCCGCACGTTCCAGGCGACGCCAGCGATGCCCTGGCCGTTATTCCCGGCGGCCCCGATGATGCCCGCGACGAGCGTGCCGTGGCTGCCGATGTTCGAGGCCGAAGACCCCATGTCATCGAGGATATTGCCCGTGGGCAGCGAGCTGGTGTACCCGCAGAGCGCCGCGTTCGCCGTCGTCAACGACACGTACCGGCAGCCGTAGCGGTCGTTCGTGCACTTGTTCCCGTCGCGGTCGATGCCATCGCTCTTGTTATCGATCGGGTTCTCCCAGAGCCGCCCGGCGAACTCCGGGTGGGTGACATCGAGCCCGCTATCGATGACGGCGACCACCACCTGGCCGGCGCCGGTGTGGATATCCCAGGCCCCGGGCGCGCCGACCATCGCCAGGTACTGGGCCTGGTTCGCGCTGTAGTACGGGTCGTTGGGGATGCCCGCCGCATAGACCGGCGCATCCCTCACCGCGGAGATGACGTCCGGGCGGGCGCGCAGTTCGGCCAGGAACTCGTCGACACTTTTGCCCCTGGGCACGGCCAGGCGGCGGAAACCCTGCTCGGCGAGTGTGGGCGGCAGGCCATCGGCCCGCAGCTGCTGTGCCGATACGCCCGTGTCGAACTGCACATCGACGTACGCCTCGGGCGCCTCGGCCAGGGCGAGGGGTTCTTCAAGGGTGGTGGTCGCCGCTCCTGTGGTCGCGGCCAGTACCAGGGCGATCATGCCCAGCCATCGCGCGCGCACACAACCTCCCCGCGGTTATCCGCTCAGTTTGTATCTACTCCGATGATCGCCGGAGTTGGGATCGGCGTGGGCTCCGTGGCCGGGCGCTGGCCCAGGAGTTTGTCGTCAATCATAACCGCTAATTCGCGCGCCTGGTCGATCGTCATGAACGGATCGCCACCGTAGGTCTGCACGCTCACCACCGCGTTGCCCCGCCGGAACAGGAAGCGGTGGTAGACCGCCACCACGTCCGAGGTGCCCACGGTGCCCTGCACCAGCCGATAGGCCGCCGATTCGTTCGCCAGGCCGCGCGGCTTCTCCTTCTCCGTGCCCGGGAGCGAACCGATCTTGTCCGAAAGATGCGCGAAGGCCGCCTTCGCGCCCTGCACATCGGCGAACAGGTACGTCTCGATGGTGCTGTAGTAGCCGCCCTGCAGCACCTGGGCCGAAAGCCCAACCGGCTGGTAGAGCACCTGGTAGCCATCCACGATCTTCCACTCGCGGGCCTTGTCCTGCCCCTCGCGGTCGTTGATGAACCAGTACGAGCTCGTGAAGGTGCTGATGTTCATCGTGAACGTATCCGAGACGTTCACCTCGTTGTGGCCCGGCACTTCGCTGATGAGGGGGATGTACTTCGAGGCAGGCAGGTCGACGACCGGTTCGGGGCCGCCGAGCGTGCCCCCGGTGCTGGCCGGGCCCTTGTTGCCATCCACGGTCTTACTAACGTCCGGGCCGCCGCCGTTGTTCCCGGCCACCAGGAAAATCACCACAACGGCCATCGCGATGAGCACCAGGCCAGCGGCGAGGATGAGGAGGGGCTGGTTCCTGCGCATCGCGCCTCCGGGTTAGTTGCCGGCGGCCGGCGTGTAGTTGCTCGTGGGGGTAGGTTCGACAGCCGGCTTCTGGCCGAGCGCCTTCTGGTCGGCGATGAGCGCGATCTCACGCGCGGGGTCCACCTTCATGAAGCCCTCCGCGCCCTTCGTCAGCACCACCGTCACCAGGTTCCCCCGGCGGAAAATCACGTGGTGGTAGACCGCGTTCACCTTCGACTTGCCGATGGTGCCGAAGGTGGCCGTGAACGCCGCCGATTCGTTGCCCACCGTGCCGGCGCTCACCGGGCTGGCGCCGGTCGACTTGATGATCGATTCGAAGTAGGCCATCGCGGCTTTCGCGCCGGCCTCATTCGCGAAGAGGTGCGATTCGACGCGGACGTAGAATGCGCCGTTGAGCACCGCCGTATCGCGGCCCTCGGGCGAGTAGCCTGTTTCGTAGCCGCTCTGGTAGCCCCATTCCGTCAGCAGGCGCCGGCCTTCCTCTGCCGAGCTGAACGACCGCGTCGGCGCATAGTTGTCGATGTTGAGGACGTAGGTCGCCGGGATATCGGTGATCCAGTTGACTCCGAGGTCGGTGATGGCCACGGAATACTTGCTGGCGGGCCCATCGAGCTTGGGCGAGCTCCCGGAGGAGTTCGAGGGGCCGGCGTCGCCGGGCGCGCTCGTGCCGGTGGGGCTGGCGCCGGCGGCGCCGCCATCGCCCCCACAGGCCGCAAGGGCCGGGACGATGAGGAAACAGGCGCAAAGGGCCAGCAACAGCCGGCGTGGCATAACAGCTCCGGGGGCGAAGTGTAGCCCGAGTGTACGTTTGCCCCGGGTTTGGCGGAAGGAAAGGTGAAAAGAAAGCGGAAGGAGGCCGCGGAGTGTGAATCCGGCCCTACACCGCGGAGGCGCGGGGCGCCATGCTCACCTGCATGTACACGCCCCCACATAATCGGAATGACGACCCGACCGCCCTCCTCGCGTTCATGCAGCGCCACCCGTTCGGCACCGTGGTCACCTGGGGCGCGAGCGGGCTGGTAGCGAGCCACCTGCCCCTCAACGCCTCGTTCACGGGCGAGCGGTTCGTTATCACCGGCCACATGGCGAAGGCGAACGGGGAGTGGCGCGAGTTCGGCCATGGCGAGGCGCTGGCCATCTTCGCCGGGCCGCACGCCTACATCTCGCCGGGGCACTATCCGCCCGGCACGTGGGTGCCGACCTGGAACTATATCGCGGTGCACGCTCATGGCCGCGCGCGGCTCATCGAGGACCGGGAGGGCAAGCTCGCCATCCTTCGCGACACAATCGCGACAAGCGAGCCCGGGTTCCAGGCGGCCTTCGAGCGCTATTCTGGCGAGTGGGTGGATGCGAAATTGAAGGGCATCGTGGCGTTTTCAATGGATGTCTCGCGCATCGAAGGCCGCTGGAAGCTGAGCCAGGACCGCGACGCCGAGACCCGCGAGCGCATCAGTGCCGCGCTCGAACGGGAAGGCGGCCCGGCGGCGGATCTGGCTGCCTATACCAGCGGGACGATCGGAGGAGGCCAACCTTGACACGAGCGATGCCGATTCAGCACTTCCTCCTGGTGTTCGACCACGATGCTGGCTGCCTCATCGAAACCATCACGTTCGGCCGTGATGGTGAGCGGGCGGTTGCGGCCTATGCCGAGATGGAACGGGAATACGAAGGGCGAAAGAGGATAGAGATTGTCCTCATCGGTTCCGATTCACTCGAGACCGTGAAGCTTACGCACGCCAACTACTTCGACGGCAGCGCGACCGTTTCGAAGTACTTCAGCCTCGCGGGCTAGCTCCCGCCTGCCAGTGCAGGGTGCTCCACGCTCGCTCGCGCGTGCGCCCCTCATCCCTCGCGCCCCAATCTGCTA
Organism: Thermoflexus sp.; assembly: GCA_037439905.1. GTDB lineage: Bacteria > Chloroflexota > Dehalococcoidia > Tepidiformales > Tepidiformaceae > Amarobacter. Next base: position 8,349 of record JBBIVC010000025.1, on the reverse strand, counting down.
CCCTCTCCCCGCAGGCCGAACCGCGTTCGGAACTCCCGTCCACTCTCGAAACCAAGGAGGCACTCATGCCCATCGACCCCTCGAAAGCGCTCGGCGCGGAAATCAAGGGCGGCTCGTTCCGCTGGGACCGCGACCGCGTCATCCTCTACCACCTCGGAATCGGCGCCGGTGTCCCCCAGACCGACCCGAACGAGCTCGCGTACACCTATGAGAAGAACCTCAAGGTGCTCCCCAGCTTCGGCGTCATCCCCGCCTTCGGCTCCCTCGGCGGCATCGGCATGGTCCCCGGCCTCCAGTTCAACCCGGTCATGCTCCTCCACGGCGAACAGGACCTCGAAATCCGCAAGCCCATCCCCGTCGAGGGCGAAGTCGAGACCAGCGGCAAGGTCGCCGGCATCTACGACAAGGGCAAGGCCGCCCTCGTCGTCCTCGAAACCGAATCGAAGCTCAAGGGCGAAAGCGACCCGCTCTTCGTCAACCGCTTCTCGCTCTTCCTCCGCGGCGAAGGCGGCTTCGGCGGCGAAAGTGGCCCGCCCCCCGGCAACGAAGCGCCATCCCGCGCCCCCGATGGCGTCGTCGAATCGAAGACCATGCCCCAGCAGGCGCTCCTCTACCGCCTCTCCGGCGACAAGAACCCGCTCCACGCCGACCCCGACTTCGCGAAGATGGGCGGCTTCGATGTGCCCATCCTGCATGGCCTCTGCTCCTACGGCGTCGTCTGCAAGGCCGTCGTCGATAACGCCCTGGGCGGCGATACGGCAAAGGTCGCGCGCTACCAGGCGCGTTTCGCCGGCGTCGTCTTCCCCGGCGAGACCATCGTGACCTCGTTCTGGAAGGAAGGAAACACCATCCTCATCGACGCGAAGACGAAGGAGCGCGGCACGCCCGTCATCACGAACGCGGCCATCACCGTCCGCTAGCCACCCACCCGCAATTAGCGAGCCCCGGCCGTCAGGGAGGGTGCGGAGCCACTCACCCAGGACGAAGGTCCCGTGCGGCCCGCTTCCGCGCCTGACCCTGGCGACCAGACAACGAGGGGGCGTACCCGATCGGTACGCCCCCTCGCGTGTGCCTAACGCCAGCCGACTCGGCACCGAATACAGGGAAGCAGGTTGGAGCGCTCCCCGGGGGGAGCGGGCCATGGGGCGGGATTCTCCTCCCCGTGGCCGGCCGGGGGAGTCTGCCCGGCCGCAAACGAACGTACCGCGGTGCAGCCGGGGCGAATGCGTACTGCTTCACAAACTCCGACTATTGGGTGAGGCCGAACCCGGCACCGGCCCCGCCTGCCCCCCGCGCCACACCTCCGACCCCCGCACGCTCCTCCAGCACGCGCGCCCACTCCGCCCCGGGGTCTTCGCTGCCCAGGTTGGCCGCGGCCGTACGCCGGGATTGAATGCCCGCCTCCACCAGCGAACGCTCCTCCGCCACCTGGCGCGACCGGTCCACCGGGAGGATGGGCCCCCAGTGCATCACCGGCCGCACGCCAGCGGTCTCCACCCCGGCGAACTGCTCCAGCAGCCGCAGCACCAGTTCCGCCCGCCGTTCGTAGACCGCGGTGCGGATGCGCTGCTTGCGCGCCACCTTCCGCGCGATGGGGTCGAGCTCGGTATTGAGCGCCACCCCGCTCAGCCCCTGCGGGTTGTGCCCGAAGGCCGTCCGCGGCGATTCACCAAGGTCGTGCAGCGTGCGGTAGACCAGGTCGATGTACTCGCGGTGGAGGGCCACGCCGCCGCCCTGGAGCAGGTCCAGCAGGTAGGCCTTCGCGCTCTCCGGCACCTCCCACACCGCCCCGGGTTCGACCGCGATATCCTGCGAGCCCTGGACGCCCTCGAGCACGGCGATGGGGTTGCCGGAAAGCTCCAGGATCTGGCTGAGCTGGCTGAACGCGCGATTGAGCTCGCGGCTCGATTCGACCAGCGCCGGGATGTCGCTCGAACCCCACGCCTGCTTCGGTTCGCGCACGTTGGGGAAGAGCACGAACGGGATGAACCCGTACGGATTCGGTTGCCGCCCGGCGAGTTCGTTACCGCGCCAGAGCTCGAACGTGTCCGGCGTCCAGTACTCGGTCACCAGGTCTTCGGGCCGCGCCGGGAGGCCAGGTCCGGCCGGGAGCCGGTATTGCGACGCGATCGCCACCAGCCGCGCCGGGTCATCCGGCTGGCGCCACGCAAAGATGCCCTGCACATCGGGCGCGGCCACGCGCACCTGCGCCGCAACGGCATCCCACGACACGCGATAGCAGGCGTCGCCGAGGACCGCGCAGTCGAGTTCCGTCTCGTAATCCAGCTGGGCAAGGGCGTTCGCCCGTTCCACCTCGCGGTAGGCCCGCTCCGCGGCTCGTGCCCGCTCGGCCCCGCCTTCGCCGCCTTCGAGCTGAATCGATGATCCGGTCAACAGGTAGCTCGTGACCTTATCGATGAGCGCCTTGGCGTAGTTGAAGGTGAGGCGCCGCTCGCCGCGGCGCGGGCGGCCAGCCCACTGCGAGCCCTGGTAGAAGGCCAGGTTGTCGCGGTAGCGCTGGCGGCGGTCCTCGTCGAGCCGCTGGAGCAGGACGGGCAGTGGAGTTGCATCGGCCATGGCACACCTCGGGAAGGGAGTGCCACACCCTGTGACCGCGCGCCGCGCAGCTCCAATGCCCGCGTGACAGTGCCTCAATCGGGTGTCCGCCCTCCCGGCGCTTGCCCGTGCGGCGTTGCCGGGCGTCATGCGCTGTCGCAATCTTTACCATCGGGTAGGGAGGCGGTCCCGCCTTGCTGCCTACGCTGGAACCAACCGGGAGCGAGGCATCTCCGCCGGGGGCCCCGGACACCACAACAGGTACGATTGCATGGCAGTGACATCACCCACTCCTTCGCCCGCGCGCACGGTGCTCGAACCGCGCTGGACACCCCGCCAGCGCCAGGTGCTCGACCTCCTGGTGCGCGGCTACACCAATGGCCAGATTGCCGAAGAACTGGGCATCAGCCTCGATGGGGCCAAGTGGCACGTCTCCGAAATCATCACGCGGCTGGGCGTCGACTCACGCGATGAAGCGGCCGAGTACTGGCGCCACCAGAACGGGCTGCGCATGCGCTTCACCCGCATACTCCGGGCGCTCTTCAGCCCGGCTGCCCTGAAGGTTGCCGGTGGATCGGCCGCGCTGGTCAGCGTGGTCATCGCTACGGTTGTCGTGGCCGCGGCGCTCCGCCAGGCCGGGAACGAGACCAGCGAGCCGCCCGCCGCGAACCCGCCGGGCGACACCGCCGGCCCTGGCGATGGTGTCGGCCCTGGTACGAATCCAGGCGGCCCGCCCGCCAACCCGGGCACCGGCACGACGCCCCTGAACACCACGGGCGAGGTCGTCATGGGTATCGATGTCGTTCGCGTCAGCATCGGCCAGCCCGCCCGTCCCGCACCCGGCGCTACCTACTTTGTCGAAAAGGGCTGCTGGCAGTGCGATGGCCAGCCCACGGCGTACGAGCGTGTCGTGGTGGATCCCAATGGGGGCGTCACCAACGAGGAGATCTTCCGCGCCTCCTCGGGCTACATCATCGGCGGCCGTTTCGACCCGGCGGGCAAGGAACACTACATCTCGGTTTGCTCGCAGGGACATTGCGGAGGTGTCGCCGAAATGTCGCCCGATGCGAAGTCAACCGTCTACCGCTCGACCGATGGCGGCACGACCTGGCAGCCGGTGAAGACGTTCGACGGCAGCGCCGTCATCGGCGCATTCACCGCCAGGGGGCCGATGGTCTTCGTCCGCGAGGAGAACTCCCTGCCGGCCCGAGTCGAGCTGCTCACGACCGGCGAACCCCTGGCCCCGCCGGCGGCCGGCTACCAGCCCTATGCCTACCAGGGCACCGGCTTCGCCTGGGCATCGCCCGACTACCAGACGCTGTTGCTCCCCGATGGGAGCCCGCTCATCAGTGGCGACCTTGGCGGGCACAGGTATGCCGATTCGGGCTTCCAGTTCATCTCGATGCTCCCTGCAGGCGACGGGGCGCTGGTGAGCTGGTGGCATGGCGATGCACCCGCCTCGTTGGTCAGCTACGCCGGCATTGTGCGGAACGGGCGAATGGAGCGTGTGTTCGAACTCGGCCAGATGGTGCTGGTGGGTGCGTGGCTCAACCCTGAGCTTGCGGTGGGCAACATGGCGGTGGAAGTCCCGTCCGGTTCGGCGGTACCGGGGGGCATGGTCAGCCAGCCCGTGGTATTCAACACGGCGACGGGAGAAGTCACGCCGCTCGAACTCTATGGACCGCTGTTCACGCAAAGGTACGCGGGCCGAAACCAGGTTGTTGGGGTGCAGGTGGCGCCTTAGCGAGGCGCAGTGCGGCATCGCTGCCGCGGGCCGGCTGCGTCAGCGGGCGACCCGCCCCCGGTTCGCTCGATCCTCCCGGGGGAGGCTGTCATCGCCGGCCTCGGCGCGGCGCTGCAGGCCGAAGGCGTTCCCGGCGATTTCGCGCCCGCTATTCCCCGCCACCAGGGACGGCGCGGCCGATTCCCCGCTGCCCGGGGCCGCGCCACCGGGGCAACCGGCGCCATCGCAGCCCGATTGCGGCTGCTGTTCCGACTGCTCCGCCGGGGTTCCCCCGGGCGTTGGCTCGGGTTCCACGTCGCTCGCGATGTTGACGATGCGGATCGGTGGCGGGGGCGTTGCGGTGGCCCCTGCCGCCGATACACCGGCATCGTTCGAGGCGATCCCGTACACCCGCAGCGGCGGGACCGGTGTGGGCTCCGCCTCTGCCGATTCGCTCGCCGGGGCCGGGGCCGGCGCCTGCACCTGGGCGGCAGTTTCGATTGCGACTTCGGCCGGGTAACCGGTGAGCAGTTCCAGCAGCGGTGGAGGCGTGATCTCCGGCCGCACATCGACGACGACGACGCGGGGCACGGGCGCCTGGCTCCGGGGCTGGAAGGGGCCCAACTCGGTGCGCTCGGCCGTCGAGATGGCCAGGCCGGTTACCCCGGCGCCGAACAGGACGGCAGCCAACAGCAAGGGCGCTCTGCCGGTCATCCGCGCGATCATGCCCCCCACACGGAATGCTGCCACCGTTGTAACGCCGCTGTATACAGAAATGCAACACTGCGTAAACGGATTCGCACCTCTTGCGTCCGCCGCGCCAGACGATCCCCTCCGGGATCGGTCCCATCGGCCCACGATTGGTGACTCACCGGGCCGGTATCCCGGGTCAGGAGCCTGTGCTAGTCTCGGACGGCAACCCTAACGTGAGGGTAAGAGCCCTGGCCGGCTGGTTCCGTCAGACCTTCTACGCGCTCGAAAACAGCCAGTTCCGCCTGCTCTGGATCGGGACGCTCTTCTCGTTCCTCGGCATGCAGATGCAGGTGGTAGCCCGCGGCTACCTCGCCTACGACCTGACCGGGAAGAACAGCGCCCTCGGCGGGGTGATGCTCGCGTTCGGCGTTCCCCAGCTGCTCCTCGGCCTCTGGGGCGGCGTGCTTGCCGATCGGCTCCCCAAGCGCAACCTCCTCTTCGCCTGCCAGGGCATCATCGCCCTCAACTCGGCCTGGGTGGCCGTGATGATCGAGCTCGGCCAGCTCGAATACTGGATGCTCATCGTCGCCGGGGTCGTCCAGGGCGGCGGCTTCGCCTTCGTCGGACCCGCCCGCCAGGCCTTCATCAGCGACCTCGTGGGCCGCGATTCCATCGGCAACGCCGTTGTCCTCCAGCAGCTCAGCATGAACAGCACCCGCGTCATCGGCCCGTCGCTCGCCGGCGCCTTCATCGCGGTCGCCTTTATCGGCACGGGCGGCGTCTACTTCATGACCACGGCCGGCTTCTTCATCGCCATGCTCACGCTGCTCCGGCTGCCGCCGGGCAATCCCACCCCGCGCGAAACCCAGGCTTCGCCGCTGGCCGACCTGGCCGATGGCGTGCGCTACGTGGTCAGGCGCCCCTCCATCCTCCTCCTCATCCTCACCTCGTTTGCCGTCATCATGATCGGCTTCCCCTACCAGTCGTTCCTCCCCTCGGTCGCCAAGGACGTGTACGGCGTCGGCTCGGGCGGCCTCGGCATGCTGCAATCGGCCGGCGCGATTGGGGCCGTGGTCGCCACCGTCTTCGTCGCCACCTACGCCGGCAGCAAGAAGGCGTGGGTGGCGCAGCCGGTGCTCGCCATCGCCTTCGGCCTTTCGCTGATTGGGCTTGGTGTAGCGCCGGGATTCGGCGCTGGCCTTGTCGCCATGGTCGCCGTCGGAGCCCTGGCCAGCGGCTTCCAGGGGGTCAACAACTCGCTCACCATGTCGAGCACCGACGCCGCCTACCACGGCCGCGTGCAGTCGATCTCCATGCTCAGCTGGAGCATGTTCGGCCTGGCGGCCCTCCCGATCGGCATCCTCGCCGACCACATCGGCATCCAGCAGACGATGGTAGTCCTGGGCGCCGCCGTCATGTCGCTCGTTGTCCTGCTCCAGCTCTTCGGCCGGAGCGATGCCGTCGCCACGGACCGCCGGGCGCGCGCCCATCTGACAGAGCGCCGCGCCGAAGCCGGCGGACACGCCGGGCGTTAGGACGCCTCAGACTGGCTCCTGGTCGGGAGTGCTCACTCGCACGGGCGCCCGGTGGTTGGGTTCGTACTCGCCCCTGGGCGGTCGACCCCGGAATGGTCCCCTCGAGCGCGTGGCCACGAGGACTGGGCTCGGCGCCCTGGCGCTGCTCACATCGTCTGGTTGCACAGCTCCAGGTGCCACCGGGTGTAACGTTCGAGTGAAGCGGCCTGCCTCGGGGATAGCAGGTCGCACGCCCAACCCCAGTGCACCGACACGGTGTCTCCGGGCTTCACATCGTCGACAAAGCCCTTGCCGTCCACCCACCGCCGGATGTACTCGGCCCGTGGTTGGCCCAGCCGCAGCTTGCCCTCCGCCTGTTCGAGCGGACGGGCCTCGACCAGGAGCAAGGCCCCTTCCACCGACAGCACCTTCGCCGGGCGGATGCGGCACTGCTCCATCGTCTCGAACACATGCTCAACCGCGCCGCCCTTCATCAGCCCGGCGCGTGGGTACACCTCGAAGACATGGAAGCTGTGATGGGGGCGAGCCCCGGCGGGCACCTTGGCCATCAACCACTTGAGGCGATCCGGGGGCGTCCGCGCTGCGAAGCGCGAGCGGATAGAGTCGAACAGCAGACGCATGTCCACGCGCTCAAGCAGGCCGTTTCCCAGCCAGTACGCCTCGACGACGCGCGAGTCCAGCGGATCGGCAATGCCGTTCGCCCGTGCGATGAGCTGGAGGTATGGGTAGGCTCCCTCGAACTGTCGCTCGAGCTGCAGGAGCCCGCCATCGACCCTCTCCTCGAGGGTGTACTGGAATAGCGCGCGTTCATCGTCCCCGCCGCAGTAGCCAAGCTCATTCGGGCGAAAGGCGTAGCGCGCGAACAGGATCGGCCCGGGCGTCATGGCCGCACCACGGCCCGGCCGGGCGCCGCGCGGCGTACTGGCAGCATCGTGCTGGCAGCCATCAATGCCGCGGCGAAGATGACGAGGCCGTACCCCACGAGCTGCTCTCCCGTTGGTCCTGGCTTCCCGGACCACGTCGAGAGCGCGGCGGTGATCGGCGCCCCGAGCGTGAGCACGCTCGTCACAACGGTCGCTGGAGCATGGCGCAGGGCGGCGTACCAGGTCGAAACGTAAACAGCGAGGATGCCGCTTGTCCCCACGACCCACGCCCACTGGTGTGCGTCGAGAGCCAGGAGGTCGTCTACCTTCCCGGTGATGCCGAGATAGCAAAGGAGGAGCGCGCCCCCCAGCCCCATGCGCGCCGTTGCCCCGAGCGAGCTCCCAATCTCAGGCAGCACCGAGCGCGCAACGATCGCCTCGATTGCCCAGAGCCACGTCGCCGCGAGTACCATCAGCTCACCTTTTCCAGGTTCCCAGCTCCCCGGCTTGCCGACGAAGTACTGCGCCACCCCGAGCATCGCCAGCGCGAAGATCTGCCACGCCCCAACCCGTTCCCGGAGCAGCGGCACGGCCAGCAGCGCCACCCAGATGAAGAGCGTCTTCTGGATGAACGCCCCATTGCCCGGCCCGGCCTGCGAGAGGCCCTCGAAGAAGAGCACAAACGGGACGCTTCCTCCAACCACGCCGACCGCCGCAAGCGCGACCCACTGTCGCGACGTCAGACGCCGAACCGCCCGTCGCCGGGAGGGCGCGTTGAGGAGCAGGATCGCGATGAAGGCCATGCCGACGGTCGCGTTCTTCGCCGAGGTAAACACGGCCGGGTCGCTGACCTCCTTCACCGCGTAGGAGTTCACCCAGATCGAGAAACCACTGATGACGGCGGCGGCAAACGCCAGCAGGATGCCCAGCGCCGTGCCCGTTGGGATCGCCCGCGGAAGAACGCCCGGCTCAGAAGTTC
>JBBIVC010000024.1:0-15403 GCA_037439905.1 Thermoflexus sp. | reverse complement strand
ACAGCCGGTTCACTCCGTCCTCCTGGTACTGCAGGTTGCCCGTGAACGCGACCGGTTCGAGCGGCCCTTGGAGGAGCAGATCCCCCTCGCTAATGAGCCGTTCGATCAATGAAGCCATGCGCACGACCTCCCGACCGACTCTCCGATGCGGAGGGAAGCCGGTCCAGATGCACCCTTCGAACCTAGAGCAAGTCCCCGCCGCAAGCGCTCGCCGTCGTCCCGTACTGCTGGTAGGCCTTGATCACGTTCCGGCCGGTGGTCCAGCGGTGCACCTCATCGGGGCCATCGACCAGGCGCTGCGAACGGATGCTGGTGTACCAGCGGGCCAGGGGCGTATCGAGGCTGTAGCCCAGCGCGCCGTGCAGCTGAATGGCCGTATCGACCACCTTGTGCACCATGTTCGCGAGGAAGACCTTGGCGATGCCGTTCTCCTGGCGGAGGTCCATCCCCTTCTCGGCCTTGTAGGCGATGTGCATGAGCATGAGCCGGGCGATGTAGAGCTCGCTCGCGCAATCGGCGAGCATCCACTGGACGCCCTGGCGCTGGGAGAGCGGCTGGCCGAAGGTGGAGCGTTCGATGACATGCTTCGTGGCCATGTCGAGCGCGCGCTGGGCCATGGCGACGTTGTGCATGCCGTGGCGGAGGCGGCCGTAGGCGAGCCGGTGCTGCCCCATGTTGAAGCCCTCACCTTCGCCGCCGAGCAGGTTTTCGTGGGGGACCACCAGGTCCTGGATTTTGATCTCCGAGTGGCCGCCGCCGAGCACGTGGCTGAGGGGGCCTTCGATGGCCATCGTCGGGATATCGCGAATGATCTGGTAGCCGGGGTTCGGGAGCTCGACGATGAAGGTGCTGAACTGCTTGTGGCGCGGCGCGTCCGGGTTCGTTTTCGCCATCACGACCGCGATATCGGCCACGCTGGCGGCGCTGCTGAACCACTTCTCGCCGTTGAGGACCCAGTTGTCGCCATCGCGGATGGCGCGGGTCTGCATTCCGGTGGCGTCGGCGCCGGCGGCGCGCTCGGTCATCGAGTAGCAGACGCGTTTTTCGCCGGCGAGGAGCGGCTTGAGGAACTTCTCCTTCTGGTACTCGGTGCCGTGAGTGAGGATGGTGAGCATCGTGGCGTCGTCGGGGCCTTGCGTATTCAGCGCGAGGGCGCCGAGGTAGCTTTCGCCGAGCTCCATCTGGACGAGCGCGTTGGCGAGCGGGCCGAGGCCCATGCCGCCATACTCCTTCGGCACGAACGGGCACCAGAGCCCCTGGGAGCGGGCCTTCGCGCGGAGCTCGCCGAGGACCTCCTTGTAGGGGCGGCCGGCGATGAGCTCCTGTTCGGCCGGGATGCACTCATCGTGCACGAACTTGCGGACGGTTTCGCGGATGGCTTTCGCCTCCGCCGGGATTTCGAAGTCGACTGCCATGTTGCACCTCTGTGTGGGTCTGGGCCCCGTGGCGGGGGCTGGTGGATGGCTATTCCGCGCCGTAGCTCCCGCCGGAGACGACGAGGTGGCTGGCGGTGGTGAAGCTGGACGCGGGCGAGGCGAAGTAGAGGGCAGCGCCGACGATTTCGTTCGGCTGGCCACCACGCTGCATGAGGATGGTTGAGGCGGCGCGGCGGTTGAACGCTTCCAGGTCCCAGGCTTTCGAGATATCGGTCATGAACGGCCCGGGGATGATGCAGTTCACCCGCACCTTCGGCGCGAAGGCGCGGGCGAAACCGACGGTCATGGCGTTCAGGCCGGCCTTCGCCGCCGCGTAGGGGATGACGTTGGGGCCGGGGTTCTGCGAGGCGGTGCTCGAGACCATGATGATCGAGCCGCCATCGCCTTCGGCCATGCGCGTGCCGATGATGGAGGTCAGCCGGAAGGGGCCCTTCAGGTTGACGTCGAGAACCTTGTCGTAGAGCGCCTCGGTGACGTTGACCACGCGGTCGTAGATGGGCGACATGCCGGCGTTGTTCACCAGGATGTCGACTTTTCCGAATTCGGCGTAGGCGCGTTCGGCGAGCTGCTCGACCTGGTCCCATTCGCCAACGTGGCAGGCGACGGGCAGGGCGCGGCGGCCGGTCTCGGCGCGGACGGCCGCCGCCAGCTCCTCGCAGGCATCGAGCTTGCGGCTGGCGATGATGACATCGGCGCCACAGTGGGCGAAGGCCAGCACCATTTCGCGGCCCAGGCCCCGGCTGCCGCCGGTGACGAGGGCAATCTTCCCGGTCAGGTCGAAGAGGCCGGCAGGGTTCATGCGTTCCTCCGGGGAGTGGTCGGCCAATCCTACCGGCTTCTGGCGGCCTTCGCTGCCCGGCGGCGCCTCAGGGGAGGAGCTCGGCCGGGGTGAGGTTGAACTCCCTCAGCACGTCGGCGGCGTAGGTGATGCGCCCGGAATTGACCGACGGGTCGCCATGGACGAGATGCAGGCACGCCTCGGCCATGTGCTCGACGGGCGTCGCCATGTCCTTGTTCGCCTCGTTGATGAGGCCGTGGTGGAGGACGCCGGGGGTGGCGACGAGGCCGGGGGAGATCACGTTGACGCCGATGTTATCCATGCTGGTCTCCGAGGCGAGGCCGGTGGTGAACCGTTCGAGGGCCGCCTTGCACATGCCGTAGACCGTGCCGCCGCGGCCGGGGGACTTGAGCTGCGGGTGGAGCGCCGCATGCGAGGAGATGTTGAGGATCCAGCCGGACTTGCGCTCGCGCATGGAGGGGAGGACGAGCTGGGCCAGGTGGAACGGCCCGAACACCTGCACCTCGAACATCAGCTTCATCCGTTTCTCGGGAAACGTATCGACCGGGATGAAGTAGGTGATGGCGGCGTTGTTCACCAGGATATCGACGGGGCCGAAGGCATCCACGGCCTGCTTGATGAGCGCTTCGCGGTCGGCCGCCTCGGAAAGGTCGCAGCGGACGGCCAGGGCCTCGCCGCCGGCATCCTTGATGCGCTTGACCACGCTGTTGATGCTGCCCGGGAGGATGTGGTCGCCTTCCTCGACGGTACGAGCGGAGACTACGACCTTCGCGCCCTCCATGGCGTAGCGGATGGCGATGGCCTCGCCGATGCCGCGCGAGGCGCCGGTGACGACGGCGACCTTGCCGGCGAGGACGCCGTTCTTATTGATCGATGGCATGTGAAATTCCTCCAGTGATCTCGGGAAACGAGTGCAGCGATCTTGGGCGCTCGGCGAGGCGCTGTCCATGCGCAGCGCGCGGGCGCTGAAGAGCACGCCGCGCGCTGCCGACAACGAGGGCGTGACCGGACTGATTCGAACCGAGGCAACCGGCATTCGCACCGAGATCCTGCGCTCGCGTCGCGCGCAGGCCGTGACAGTGGCATACCTGCTGTTTGGCTCTTTCTACCTCTGGTGGCGCACGTTCCACACCGTGAACTGGGATGCGCCCTGGCTTTCGCTGCCATTACTGCTGGCCGACTACCTCGGGTTCTTCTTCTTCGGGCTCTTCGCGTTCAACCTCTGGGCGCGAGTCCGCCGCTACGCGCCCCCGCCCGCCCCGGGGTGGACGGTCGACGTCTTCATTCCCACGTACAACGAGCCGCTCGCGGTGCTGAAGCCGACGGTGCTGGCGGCGCTCGCCATGCGCTACCCGCACCGGACGTACGTGCTCGACGATGGGCGGCGCGATGAGGTGAAGCGACTGTGCGCCGAAGTTGGCGCGGAATACCTCACCCGCCCGGACAACCGCGGCGCGAAGGCTGGCAACATCAATGCCGCCCTGCCCCGGACCAGCGGCGAGTTCATCGCCATCTTCGATGCCGACCACGCGCCCTTCGAGAACTTCCTGGTCGAACTCCTGGGGTATTTCAACGACCCCGCGGTGGCGCTGGTCCAGTCGCCCCAGGCCTACTACAACCTCGATTCGTTCCAGCACGGCCGGAATGCGCGCTTCCAGGGCAAGCCGTGGCACGAGCAGTCGATCTTCTACGACATGATCATGCCCGGGAAGGACCGGATGAACGCGGCCTTCTGGTGCGGGTCGAGCGCCATCCTCCGGCGGGCGGCGCTCGAGCAGGTGGGGGGCGTCAACACCCTCACCGTCACCGAGGACATGCACACGGCCATGCTCATGCATGCGGCGGGCTGGAAATCCGTCTACCACGACCGCGAGCTCGCGGTGGGCATCGCCCCCGACGACCTGGAGCCCTTCCTGGTGCAGCGGCTGCGCTGGGCGCAGGGCGCCATGGAGCTGCTGCGGAAGGATAACCCCCTTCTCAGGCGGGGGCTCGACTGGCGCCAGCGCGTTGCCTACTTCACGAGCGTCGCCTACGTCATCGAGTACGTCCCGAAGGCCATTTACCTGGCGACTCCGCCGGTTGTGCTGATCAGCGGCGTGCTGCCGATGACGAACATGGGCTGGAACTTCCTCTTCCGCTTCATGCCGTACTACCTGCTGGGGGTGCTGGCGACCCGGCTCCTGACCGGCGGCACGAACCCGTACCTGCGCGCTGAGCGCTTCCATGTGCTGAAGATCGAGATCATGCTGCGGGCGATGACGCTCCTGTTCTTCCCGCGGAAGCTCAAGTTCAAGGTGACTCCCAAGTCGGCCAGCGGCGATGAGAGCCGGTGGGCGGTGCTCCGCCACCTCCGGACCCAGCTGATCGTGGGCGGGCTTTGCGCGGCGGCGGCCGCCTGGGGCCTGGTGTCGTGGTTCCTCGGCGCCTCGTGGGCGCTCACCGGGGTCTCCCTGTTCGTGACCATCGGCTGGGCAGGCTTCAACGCGGGCATCATCGGGCTGCTCGCGCGGTCGGTGCTTCGGCGGCGGCACCGCCGCCAGGTCTACCGCTTCCCCGTGCATGTGCCGCTGGTGGTGAAACAGGGCCCGCGCGAGCTCAAGACCGAGACGCTGGACCTTTCGACCACGGGCGCCGGCTGGCGTTCTCCCCGGTGGTACGCGCGGGGGAGCCACGTCAGCCTTGTGCTCCACCCGCCAACCGGGGAGGCGATCGCCGCCAGGGCGACCATCACCCTCTGCCAGCCCGACGGCGCCGGGGGGTTCCGCATCGGCGCCGAGTTTGGCGAGCTCCCGGCCGGGGTAGAGCGCCAGCTCATTCTCCTGCTCTTCCAGCGCCTTGCCCCGCAGACCGTGCACACCGCCAAAGGAGCGGACGAGCACGCGCCGGCGGCGGCCTGATCCCGGGCTGCCCGCTCCCGCTACACTGGGCCGCGATGAAAACGATCTGCGAGACCTGCGGGGGCACGCTCCAATCGGAGCTTTCGCGCACGCTCGGGCGGTGCGGGCCGTGCCGCGTGGGCGAGGACAACGGGCAGGAGTACCCTCCCCCGCCGCCTGACCTCCGGCGCAGCCGCAGGCCGGCCACGCCCTCAGCCACGCCGCCTACCCCTTGACGCACACCTTCGGCCGGACGAGCGCCACGCGCCGGGCGAGGCCCGCCTTCTCGGTGGCCTCGGCCACGTCGTCCACGTCCTTGTAGGCGCCCGGGGCCTCTTCGGCGGCGCCGCGCATCGAGCGCGTGCGGATGAGGATGCCGCGGGCGGCCAGCTCATCGACGAGCTGACGGCCGCTCCACTGCTTCAGCGCCTGGTGGCGGCTCATGGAGCGGCCCGCCCCGTGGGAGGCCGAGGAGAAGGCTGCCTGCTCGCTTTCCGCGGTCCCGCACAGGATGTACGACCCGGTGCCCATGCTCCCGCCGATGATCACCGGCTGGCCCACCGCCCGGTACGGCGCGGGCACCTCGGGGTGGCCCGGGCCGAACGCCCGCGTGGCGCCCTTGCGGTGGACGTAGAGTTCCCGCTTGCGTCCCTCCACGACGTGCGTCTCGGCCTTGCAGGTGTTGTGCGAGACGTCGTAGAGCGTCTCGAGGCGGGATTGGGGGAGAACCTCGGCGAACGATTCGCGGGCGAGGTGGGTGAGGATCTGCCGGTTTGCGAGGGCGCAGTTGATGCCCGCGCGCATCGCGCCCAGGTAGCGCTGGCCGATCTCGGAACGGATGGGGGCGCAGGCGAGCTCACGGTCGGGCAGGTGGATGCCCGCGGCCGCCGCAGCCTTTGCCATGGAAACCAGGAATTCGGTGCCGATCTGGTGGCCGAGCCCGCGCGAGCCGCAGTGGATCGAGACGACGACCTGGCCTTCGCGCAGGCCGAACGCTTTCGCGGCGGCGGCATCGAAGATGCGCTCGACCACCTGGACCTCGAGGTAGTGGTTGCCCGAGCCGAGGGTCCCCATCTCGCCATGCTGGCGGCGCTTGGCGAGGTCCGAAACGTACGCGGGGACGGCCCCGCGCATGGTGCCGTGCTCCTCGATGAACTCCAGGTCCCCGGCGCTGCCGAAGCCCCGCGCCACCGCCCATGCGGCGCCCCCGGCCAGCATCTCGTCCAGCTCGCTCATCGAGAGCCGCAACGCGCCTTCCTCGCCGACGCCAGCCGGGATGCGCCGGAACAGGGTATCGGCGAGCTCGCGGGCCCGGGGCGCGAGCTCTTCGCCGGTCAGATTCGTGCGGAGGCAGCGGATGCCGCAGGAGATATCGAATCCGACCCCGCCAGCCGAGACGATGCCGCCCTGTTCGGCATCGAACGCGGCAACGCCGCCGATCGGGAAGCCGTAGCCCCAGTGAGCATCGGGCATGGTCATCGAGGCGCCGACGATGCCGGGCAGCCGGGCGACGTTCAGGGCCTGTTCGAGGACCTTGTCGTCCATGCCTTCGAGCAACCCGCGGCTGGCATAGAGCACCACGGGCGCGCGCTGCTCGTCCTTGCCGGGGGCGAGCGTCCAGCGGTAGGGGGTGTCCTGGTGGAGCTGGCTGGTATTCATCTCACACGTCCACAACGCAGCGGGCTTCCCAGGCGCCATCGGCCTGGCGAACGGAGAGCATGGTGAGCGTGGCGCCCTTGACTTCCACTCCACGCTCGATCCCGGGCCGCCACGGCTCGCCCCAGGCGGCGCCATGCCACCGCTGGCCGTCCCGTTCGAGGGCAAACCGGCACAGTGCGAGCCCCCGGCAGCGGGCCTCGGGCAAGAGCAGGTTGAGCCAGGTCACCAGCGCCAGCTCCAGGTCGTCCTCTTCGAATTCGACCTCGAACCGTTCGACCTCCTGGACCGCGGCGGGGCTGGCAGAAATGGCGAAGACGGCCCGGGCGCAATTCACGAATGCCTCCTCGACGGTCGCGCCGCGCCCCACCACGCCGATATCGGCATCGTGGGCGAAGTAGCCGGCGTTCTCATCGAGGCTGGCGCCGGGTGGGATGGCCGGGAACGGGGACCGATCGGACATGGAGGCCTCGCACGCACGAGTGTGCACCCCCGCGCAAGGGCTGTCAGGCGCCGGTGGCACCAGCGGGTCTACCCCCGGTGGCCCTGCCTGCAGCCCGCGAGCAGGCCGGCGCGTTGTGCCCCGGCGGCCGAACACACGACAATGAGTTCGTTCGTCGCATGGACCCACTGACCATCATCCTGTTCGCCGCGGGCGCGGCGCTGCTGCCGCTCGGGGCCGAGTCGCTCGTCCGCGGGGCGGCCCGGATTGCGGTATCGCTTGGGATTTCGCCGCTCGTCGTCGGGCTGACGGTGGTGGCGTTTGGGACGAGCGCTCCCGAACTGGCGGTAAGCTTCGCCTCGGCGCTGACGGGCGACGCCGATGTCGCGGTCGGGAACGTGGTGGGGAGCAACATCATGAACGTGCTCTTCATCCTGGGCGTTTCGGCCCTGGTGGCGCCGCTCGTCGTCTCCCAGCAGCTCATCCGGCTCGACGTACCGCTGATGATCGGCGCGACCGTAGCGATGTTCCTCTTCGCTCTCGGGGGCCGGGTGAGCACTGCCGAGGGCGGCATCCTCTTCGCGGGGATCGTCGTGTACACGGCCTGGGCGATCCGGAAGAGCCGCAGGGAGAACCGCGAGGTCGCCGCCGGGTACGAGCAGGAGTACGAGTACGGCCGCTCGCGCCAGGGCGTGGCGCTCGATCTCGCCCTTGTCGCCGTTGGGGTGGGGCTGCTCGTGCTCGGCTCCACGTGGTTCGTCGATGGGGCGATCGAGTTCGCCGAACTGCTGGGGGTGAGCGAGCTCGTCATCGGCCTCACGATCGTCGCCGCCGGCACCTCGCTGCCGGAGGTGGCCACCTCCGTGATGGCGAGCATCCGCGGCGAGCGCGACATCGCGGTCGGCAACGTGGTGGGCAGAAACCTTTTCAACATCCTGGCGGTGCTGGGGCTCACGGCGCTCGCGGCCGATGGCGGCGTGGCCGTGGCCAATGCCGCCCTGCGGTTCGACATTCCCGTGATGCTGGCAGCGGCGATCCTCTGCATGCCGATCTTCGTCGGAGGGCGGATCAACCGCTGGGAGGGCGGGCTCTTCCTGGCCTACTACGTTGCCTACACGGTCTACCTGCTGCTCGATGCATCGAGCCATGATGCCCTGGGGCCGTACAGCGCGATCATGCTCGGGTTTGTCGTGCCGGCGACGGTGATCACGCTGGCGATTGTGGCCTTCCGCACCATCCGCCGGGGCGAGGCGCTTCCGGCCTGAGGCGCATCAACGCTCCATGATCACCTGACCCGCCTGCAAGACGCGGTCGATGCGGATGACGATGGCGGCGCCCTTGCGCTCGGGGTCGCGGTCCAGTTCGAGCTGGATGGTGCGGTCCATCACCTGCTGGCGGATCTCACCCGCGGTGTGCACCGTGGCCTGGCCAAACATCTTCCAGGCCGTGCGCGTCTTCGGGTTGCGGTAGAGGACGCAGGCGCCCGGGTTTTCCTGGAAGTTGCGGAACGTGGTGCCGAGCGCGCGCTCCCAGAAGGCGACGTGGTCGGTATCGAAGATCATGGCGCTGCCCTTGAAGGCGATATCGGGCATGCCGTCCTTGCTGGCGGAAGCCACGAGCACGGGCGCGCCATCGGCCAGGGCTGTCTCGAAGGCAGCCTTCATCTCATCGGTCAGGGCGATCACAACACACTCCCGGGGGAATCTACGAGTGATGGGGAGCTTACCAGAAGTCCGGGCATGGAGCCGCCTGCCGCATGCGAGCCGCCCACGCCGTGTTGACGCGGCCGCGAGCGCGGGCAAGACTCAGGAACTCACCATTGCCGCTGGCGCCCGGCCGGGCCGGGTGCGCCTGCCCACGAGGTAACCGCCGTGACCGAACCCGCACTCGAACAGCTCATCGACGTTCCCGCGCTGGAACGCTTCGTCAACGAAAACGTCCCGGGCGAGCCCGGCCCGATCGACGTCCAGAAGCACGTCGCCGGCTTCTCGAACGAGACGTTCTACGTCTCGCGCGGGGCAGAGCGCTGGGTCCTGCGCCGTCCGCCCCGCGGCCCGCTGCTCCCGACCGCGCACGACGTGGTGCGCGAGTACCGCTACATTTCGGCGCTCCACGGCAAGGCGCGCGTGCCGCGGCCGATCGCCGTCTGCGAGGACGCAAGCGTCATCGGCGCGCCGTTCTACCTGATGGAGCGGATGGAGGGCACGGTCATCCGGGCGGAGATGCCCCCGGCGTACGACCACCCGGCCGGCCGCGCGAAGGTCGCCGAGGAGATGATCGATGCCCTCGTCGAGCTCCATGCCGTCGACTTCGAGGCGGCCGGCATTTCCGGAAAGGGCGATACCTACCTGGAGCGGCAGGTCGGCCGGTGGAGCAAGCAATGGGAGCTCACGCAGCCGCGCACGCGGCCGCTCCCGGGGCTCGATTCGGCGACCGAATGGCTGCGGACCCGCATCCCGAAAACCGAGGCGGTGAGCATCGTCCATGGCGATTACAAGCTCGACAACGTGATGTACGCGAACGACGAGCCGCGCCTCATCGCCATCTTCGACTGGGAGATGGCCACCATCGGCGATCCGCTGGCCGACCTCGGCTGGCTGCTTTCGAACTGGGGCGACCCGGGCGACCCGCCGACGGCGCGGCGATTGAACGAAGGCCCGCGCGTGACCGAGCTCGAAGGCTTCCCGGGCGTCGATGAAATGGCCGCGATGTACGAACGGAAGAGCGGCCGCTCGATGAAGCACTTCGCCTTCTACCACGTGCTCGCCGTCTACAAGCTGGCGATCATCCTCGAAGGGCTGTACATGCACTACCTCGAAAAGACCGCCTCGAACCCTGCAAGCGCGGAGTTCGAGTGGTACGTGCCCGTGCTGGTCGACCGCATGCACCGGCTGATGGGGGAATAGGCCATGCGCAAGCGGATCGCCCTCTCGGTGCCCTTCGAGGCGTTTTCGCTTGGCGAGCATGCCGAGCTTGCGAAGGAAGCGGAGCGGCTCGGCTACCCGGATGCGTGGTCGTTCGAGGTCGATGGCACGGATTGCTTCACGCCGCTGGCGGTGATCGGCGGCGCCACCCGGATGCGGCTCGGTACCGCCATCGCCAACGTCTACACGCGCGGGCCGGCCACCCTGGCCCAGTGCGCGGCCAGCCTGGCGGAGGTCGCGCCGGGCCGCTTCGAACTGGGCATCGGCTCTGGCTCGCAGCCGATCGTGGAGATGTGGAACAGCGGCAGCTTCAGGAAGCCTGCCACCCGCGTCCGCGAGATGGTGCAGTTCCTCCGCCAGGCGCTCGCCGGCGAGCGCGTGGTGTTCCAGGGAGAAACGTTCCAGGTGGATGGCTTTCGCCTTTCGCGGCCGGTGCCCGGTCCGGTGCCGATCCACGTGGCCGCGCTGCGCGAGGGTATGCTCCGGATCGCCGGCGAGGTCGCCGATGGCGCGATCATCAACTGGCTCTCGGCCGAGGATTGCAGGAAGTCGGTAGCCGTGGTGCGCGAGGCCGCCCGCGCCGCGGGGCGCGACCCGGAGAGCATCGAAATCACCGCCCGCCTGATGGTGAACATCGACCCGCCAACGCCCGAGGCCGACCTGGGCCGTCGGCGGCTCATCAACGCCTACCTGAACGTGCCCGTGTACCGCTCGTTCCACGAGTGGCTGGGGCGGGGCGAGGCGCTCCAGGGGATGTGGGACGCCTGGGAGAGCGGCGACCGGAAGGGGGCGGTGGCCGCCATCCCGGAGCGGGTGGTGAGCGACCTGGTCGTGCACGGGACCGCCGAGGAGCGCAATGCTCACGTCCAGCGCTACCTGGATGCGGGCGTGGATACCGCGTTCCTCAACTGGTTCAGCGTGAACCCGGACCCTGCGGTGCGGCGGGAGCTCACCCTCCAGGCGATGCGGGAGATGGCGCCTTCGGCCCTGAAGTAGGCCAGCCGCTCAGGGGAGGCGGTTGACCGGGCGCAGGAAGAGGAAGGCGAACAGCCCGATGACGGTCGCGACGGCCGCGCTCGAAAAGAGGGTGACCTGCGGGCCCCAGAGGCTCGCCTGGATGCCCGCCTGGGCGTAGCCGACCGGGATGCTGGCGCTGAACGAAAGGCCGTACATGCTCATCACGCGGCCCATCATCTGGCGTTCCGTGTTTTCCTGGAGCAGCGCCACGGCGAAGTTGATGAAGATGGCCGGCCCCACGATGCCTGCCAGGAAAGCCAGCGCCATCGAAAGGGGCAGCGAAGAGCTGAGGCCGTAGAGCGCCCAGAGGCTGCCGCCGAAGAGCACCGAGCCCGAAAGCAGCCGCCCGCGGTGGCGCGTGCGGAACATGCTCATCAGGAACGAACCGAAGACGATGCCGCCGCCAAGGCACCCCCAGAGCAGCCCGACGAACTTGTCCGATGCCTCGAATACGTCCTCCACCATCAGGACGACCGTGACCGCGAAGGGGCCCATGAGGAACACCCCCGGGATGGTGCCCAGCGCGAGGATGCCGAGCAGGGAGCTGTTCCGGCGGACGTAGCGGATGCCCTCGACGAGATCGTGCCGGACGCTGCGGCCGGTGGGGGTGGGCACATCGGTGGCGATCCGGCCGAAGAGGAAGGCGGCAACGGCCAGCATCAACACCTCGGCGGCGAACGCGAGCGTCAGCCCGAACTCATCGGAGAGCACGCCACCCAGGCTCGGGCCGCCGAACTGGAGTGTGGCCATGAACGCCATCGTCCCCCAGATCGCCCCGTTCTGAATCTGGGAGACGTGGAGGATCTGGGGCATCATGCTCTGGCGAGCCGGGTTGGTGAAGGCGCCGGCGCTGCCCACAATCGCCGCAAGGAAGAACACCGGCCAGATGAAGCTCGCCTCGAAGCCGGCGAGGGCGACATACACGAGCGAGACCGCCGCCGCCACGGTGTAGGTCCGCACCAGGATGCGGCGGCGTTCCACGCGGTCGGCGATGACGCCGCCGAAGAGGGCCAGGATGGCCCCGGGGAGCGTCTGGCAGATGAGGGCGGCGGCGATGGCGGCCGCGCGCTGGTCCTGGCTCACCCGGTCGCGGATGAAGAGCGGCACGGTGACGGCCTGGATGCCGACGCCAGTGCCAGCGACCACCGAGGCGAGCCACCAGACACGGTAGCCGGCAACGGTGAACGGGTTGCGGGAGATCGCCGCTTCTTCCGTGGCAGGGGTCGAAACGGCGAGGGCGTGGGGTAGCGCTTCCTCGGTCATGGCCGGGGAGTGTACCCCGGTTCGGCGCGCGTTGCATGAGGCAACCTGCCCGAGACCTATCCTCCGCTCGCCTTCACCAGGTAGGCGATGCAGCCATCGAGCGAGCTGAGCAGGGGGTAATCCTCCTCCGGCACGTCGATCCCGGTGCGTTCGTGGATGCCGATGATGAAGTTCAGGAAATCCATCGAGTCGATATCGAGCTGCTCGCGGAACTCCACGTCCGGCTCGAGCTCCTCGAGGCCGGCCTCGGGCGCGATCTGGCGCAGGACGCTGAAAACGGTTTCGCGGGCCTGTTCTGCGTTCATAGGTGCTCCGGTTCCTGCAGGAGGCGGTTGATGGTGGCGAGGAAGATGCCCCCGCGATGGCCGTCGCTCACGCGGTGGTCGGCGGCGAGGGTGGCGGTGATCACGGGCCGGACGCCCAGCATGCCGCGTTCGGCCCACGGCTTTTCGACCACCCGGCCGAAGCCCACGAGCGCGACCTGCGGCGGGTAGATGACGCCGTAGACGAAGTCCACCCCGAGCTCGCCGAGGTTGGTGACCGTGAGGGTGCTCGACGCCATTTCGGAGGCGCGAAGGCGGCCGGCCCTGGCGCGCTGCACCAGGCCGGTAAGTTCGCGCATGAGGTCGCCCAGCGGCTTGTTGCTCGCATCGAGGATGGCCGGCGCGACGAGCCCGCCCCCGCGCAGGGAGATGGCGACGCCCAGGTTCACCGTCGACGAGGGCTCGAAGCCGCGCTCCGTGTAGTAGCCATTCACCTCGGGCACGTCGTGCGCCGCCAGGGCGGTAGCCTTCAGGAGGAGCGCGCTGTAGAGGATGCGCTCGGTGACCGGGCGGCGGCGGTTCTCTTCGCGCAGCCAGGCCAGGGCGCGGGACATATCGACATCGATGCCCAGGTAGTAGTGCGGGATCTCCCGGTTCGAGCGCTCCATCAGGGCGGCGATGGGCTTCCGGCTCTGGGCGCGCGCGGGCTCCCCTGGAGACGGCGCGGCGGGGGCGGCCGGGGCAACCGGCGGGGGCGCCGGGGGCGCCAGGCGGTCGAGGTCGGCCGCGGTGATGGAGCCTCCGGGGCCGGTGCCACGCACCGTCGCCAGGTCGATGCCCCGCTCCTGTGCGATCCGGCGCGCGCGCGGCGACACCAGCAACCGGCGCGGCGGTGGGGCGGGCGCGGTGGGCGGTGGAGGGGTTGGTGCGCGGCGAGCCGCGGCATGTTCGACATCGGCCCGGGTGACCACCCCGCCAACGCCCGTGCCGGGGATCGACGCAAGGTCGATGCCCAGCTCTCGCGCGAGGACCTTCGCCGTCGGCGTCGCGCGAACGGGGGCTGCTTCGGGGATCGAGACGGGTGGCGGCGGCGGGGGGGTTGGAGGGGGCGCCGCGGGGGCGGCCGGTTCCCCGGCGGGCGCCGTGGCCGCAATCACCGCCAGCGGTGTGCCGACGGGCACGCGCTCGCCTTCGGGCACAAGAATGCGCTCGATGGTGCCGCTCTCGAAGACCTCCACCTCCATATCGGCCTTGTCGGTCTCAATCTCGACGACGATATCGCCGCGGCGCACCTGGTCGCCCGGCTTCACGAGCCAGCGGGTGACCGTCCCCTCGGTCATGTCGGCGCCCAACGAGGGCATCAGAAACTCAGCCATTGCGGCCCAACACCTTCAGGGCTGCATCGACGATGCGGGGGACGCTGGGGAGGGCAGCATCCTCCAGGTGCTTCGCGTATGGCAGCGGGACCTCGGCCGTGCACACGCGCTCGACCGGGGCATCGAGTTCGTAGAGGGCCTGCTCCATGATGCGGGCCATGATCTCGGCGGAGATGCCGCCGCTGCGCCAGCCTTCATCGACGATGACCACGCGGTGCGCGCGCCGGACCGAGGCGACGATGCTCTCCGTATCGAGCGGGCGGAGGGTGCGGAGGTCGAGCACTTCGGCGGCGACGCCCTGCGATTCGAGCGCGGCCGCTGCCTCCAGCGTTTTTGGCACGGAGCCGCCGTAGGTGATGAGGGCAACATCGCCGCCCGGGCGGAGCACCTTCGCGTGGGCGATCTCGACCGGGCCCGCATCCACAGCCAGCTCGCCCTCCATGTTGTAGAGCAGCGCATTCTCGAAGATCAGCACCGGGTCGGGGTCTTCGAGCGCGGTCCAGAGCATGCCCCGCGCATCCTCCAGGGTGCCGGGGGTGAGGACCTTGATCCCCGGGATGTGGGCGTACCAGCCCTCGAGGCTGTGGGAGTGCTGGGCCGCCAGCTGCCGGCCGCCACCGGTGGCCATGCGGATGACGAGGGGCACGTTGAACTGCCCGCCGGACATGTGGAGGATGGTGGCCGCGTTGTTCAGGATCTGGTCGAGGGCGAGCAGGCTGAAGTTGCAGGTCATCACCTCGACGATGGGGCGCATGCCGTTCATGGCGGCGCCAATGCCCGCGCCGGTGAACGCCGATTCGGACAGGGGCGTATCGCGGACCCGGTCGGGGCCGAACTCGGCCAGGAGCCCCTTGCTCACGGCGAAGCAGCCGCCGTACTCGCCCACGTCCTCGCCCATCAGGAAGACGCGGGGGTCGCGCTGCATGGCCTCGCGGATGGCTGCGCGGAGCGCCTCGCGGTAGGTCGTCCTCATGGTCGTCGTCATGGTGTGGCCACCTCCGAGTAGACCCATCGTTCGAGGGCGGAGAGCGGTTCGAGGGTGCCAGCTTCCGCGAACGCAACGGCGTCATCGACCTCTGCCACCACTTCGGCGTCCATCCGCTCGAAGGCGGCATCATCGAGAATGCCGGCATCCCCCAGGGCAGCCCGCAGGGTGACGATCGGGTCGCGTTGCTTCCAGCGTTCGACCTCGTCCTTCGAACGGTAGAGCTCGGGGTCGTACATGGAGTGGGCGCGGAAGCGGTAGGTCTGGATTTCGAGGAAGCACGGGCCGCCGCCCGCGCGGACCGAGGCGACCGCGCGGCGGGCAGCATCCTCCACGGCGTTCACATCCATGCCATCGACGGTCCAT